>CAMDCQ010000226.1 GCA_945890595.1 Chitinophaga pinensis | reverse complement strand
CTATTACTTTGGTGTTTCCATGTACCGCCGACTAAATATTCTCCAAGCATTTCAAATGGAATCCAATCAGACGTGAAGGTAGCATATATTTTACCAGTGTTTGGATCTTTTGCGGTACTTAGCAATTTGAGGTTGTGAGAACCGTAAATACCATAATCTTTAAATTCAATAAAGTTCTTGGGCACTTCATACGTGAATTGATACATTCCATGCAGTTCCGTCTTATCAAAATCAAAATCTACAGCATGATTAAATCTATATTTTAATGGTGATTTTAACTTGATGTAATTTTTGGTTTCATAATAGCTAAAGAAATTACCTGATGTACCACTAACATAAGTGTCTTCGTAAAAAGATACTTCTGGTGTTTCTAGCAAGGCAAATAATCCTACTGGTTGCGAGTATATCGGAATTTTCAATGGATTAGTCGCACTTGTAGTATACTTGTATGAGCCTGGCGTATAGAAATCTGTTATGTTAACATGGTCCGTGTCTTCTATCTTGCCAGATATAACCATTTCTGTAAATGATGCTGTTGGCATAGTTGGCTTTACAGGAGCTTCTTGTTTAGTGTAGAAAGAGGTAAAAACAGCATCTGATAATGCCCCGACTCCTCCTTTTAGCGTTTTACTTAGTTGGTTACTGTAAGATTTGGCATCTTTTACCATCTGTTCATATGCCTCTTGCCCTTCAGGTTTCGAGGAAGAATTCGCCACTAACCAAGTAGGGTCAGATGGGGGTGAATTCGCGTCCTTGTACCATTGTTTTGCACTCTCATAATTTTTCTTGTCAAAGTTTTTATTGATTACACGAACTGCATTTGCACTTAAACCTTTTAAGATATAAGATGGCACAAGACCCGTTAGACTAGAATTAAGACCTGTTTTACCTAAATCCATTAAGCTGCGAAAAGCAA
This sequence comes from Chitinophaga pinensis, assembly GCA_945890595.1. Taxonomy (GTDB): domain Bacteria; phylum Bacteroidota; class Bacteroidia; order NS11-12g; family UBA9320; genus UBA9320. The sequence continues at coordinate 2,113 of CAMDCQ010000226.1, read as the reverse complement.
CATTTCCGAGAGAATTATAATCTTCTAAATCATTTTCATACATCTCAAGGTTGTCCTGATAACTCCCAAGCATTCCATCTAAACTCTTATAAATAAAAGCACCATTGGTACCTGAGTTATTTGCATCTGTTACCGAGTTCATGTTTAAAAAATCGGTATAAGTTGGATCTCCATTGGCATCTTGAAGCGGTAGCTCGGTAGTAATAGACCTTCCCGTTAGTTTTACATCAAAAGTTTCTATGCCTGAAAGTGTCACATCGAACAAAGAGCTTTCATCATCGCAAACACAAGCATCATATCCGAGCTGTACTTCGCTTACAAACCACTTGTTACTGCTATTACTCTCATCTTTGTGATAAGTACTGATAGCTAATCCATCAGTTTTCTGATCCAAAGGAGTGTCGTAGTTATTCACATGGCGAAAGACCCCACTAACTAAATCATTCCCACTTTTCCCGTGATACCCAATGGTCAGTTTCACGTCATCCCAAGTGCCAATAGGAGCATATAGGTTAGAAAACACCCTCAACTTGCCTGTATATTTATTGTACAACATAAAATAGGGAGCGTTGTTATTGGGTAGCCCTTGTGCTCCATAAAAACTATTAGCTACTTGTATCTCTTGTCCATTAGGATATCTGCCCGTATTGAGATACATAAGTTCCCATCCATCTTCCCAGTGCCAATCATGCTCGTCAATGGTCTTGTTAGGATCAAACAGATACCCGTATGAAAATGGTGATTGCATCAGGAATGAACCTATAGAGTAAAAACCAGACCCTGGAGCATTGTCCCATCCTGCATTTGAGTTGATGCTGATAGCATCAAATGCAATATTTGTGTATGCTGCCCAATTGAAACTGGTATTAATGAGAGGGTGACCACTTGTGACTTCACAGTTTTCTGGGTCACTCGGGTTTGTACTTATATCTCTTATCTCATTGCAATCGGTACACTGTGCAAGGCACATATTAAGTGTAGCAGTAATTGCCAATATTTGTATTATTATTCTTTTCATTTTATTTTCCTTCCTTTAAATTTATAACTTAAAAATTCATCACCCCCTAGGCCAAAGGTATACTCTGCCTTTGCTACAAGGGTATTGGGGTCTACTTCAAAACTTCCATTGCCCAATTTAGCTCTTGCAGTAACATCACCATAATATGCTATAGAATTAAAGTTATAAACCGTTTGAAACCTCCAGTTAGTGTCTCCGTACGTTTTTAGCGGGTCAAAACCAATATATAGTATTCTATAACCAGAGCAGGAATCTGTAATTACCCCGGGCTTATCATTTTGCTGTTCATTATTCCAAGCCCTAGTACTTACAATGACACTATCTTGATAGCCCTCGAACAATACTTTGAAATCACCCATTATGAGAAATTCGCACGGACCGTCTAAAAACTGGATGTATTTCACAAGAGTATCTTTACCATCATCATCTGGGAAACAATCTAAGTTGGGCTGTCCTTCTACAATCAGCGTTATTTTTATTTCTCTTATGTCAGTATTTCTGATGTCTACAAAATCTCGGTTAAACTCATACCCATGAATGGTTTCTGAGCCTAATAACCAAGTATATTTTATACTAGTGTCACTTTTGTCGTATCCCAATCCTTTAAAACCGATAACACCACCGCGTTCAAATGCTGTTTCGGGATTCCATTCTGGTACATAATCGGGCCAGCCACCTGGTCGGTATCGTCCCATCTCAAAATCTGCTGTGATAGGCTTTTTTCCATAACAAGGGTCATAGTTGTCACAACCAGGATTCGTAGGGTCGGTGCACGGGCATTCTTCCTTGCAGCTTTGCAGTGTGAGTAGCCCAGCAAACCCTAAAAGGAGTATTAAGAATTTCAATTCTTTCATAGCATTATTGTTTTATTAGTTGGCCAATCAAAGCTTCTAGCTCTTCTAATCTTTTCTGTTGAGCGGCTATTCTCTTTTCTTGGTCTATGATGTACAAAGTTAGTTCTTCTATTTTCTGTTGCTGTATGGCTTGCATGTTAGCTACATCTATACCGTTTTCCAGCACTTCTGCTTCGCTTGGCACGTTGGGTAAGTGCTTGTTTGCGGTTATATAGGTTTCTACTTCTGCTAAACTCATCAA
>CAMDCQ010000225.1 GCA_945890595.1 Chitinophaga pinensis | reverse complement strand
GTTTTTCAACTAATATCGCTGCGCTTTGCTTTTCTTTTAGTGTTTCGGAAACAAAAGCTAACAAAGTACCACAAACTAGTGTGAGTAATATGGAATATCCGAAGATATATCCGTTTGAATTAATATTAAGCTTTGACACGTTTTAATCTCATTTTAATGTTAGACTGAATTACTTTGTAATCTATTAATGGCGCAAATACATTCATTAGAAGTATGGCCATCATGATGCCTTCTGGATAACCTGGGTTGAAAACACGTATTAAGATGGTGAGTACACCTATAAAAAATCCGTATATCCATTTGCCTCTTTCTGTTTGAGCCGCGGATACAGGATCTGTAGTCATAAACACAGTACCAAACATAAACCCACCAATTACTAAGTGGTACCAAGCTGGCATATCGTACCACGCATTACCACCTACCATATTTAAAATACCTCCCATAAACAGGCCGCCAATTACGGTACTTAACATTATTTTCCAACTTCCTACTCCGGTGACAATGAGTAACGCCGCACCTATTAGTATGGCTACAACCGATGTTTCCGCTATAGAACCTGGAATAGTGCCATATACACTGTCCATAATGGTAGTACCCCAAGATAACAGAGAGTCGCTCCAAGGCTTACCCTCTCCACTGGCCATACTAAGATTACCTAAAGTCGTAGCACCCGAATAACCATCAACCGTGGCAACGCCGTCAGCAATAGGAACCCAACATTTATCACCACTCATTTCTGGGGTGTATCCAATATACAGGAACATACGTGCTGTAAGTGCAGGATTTAATAAATTCATACCTGTACCACCAAAGACTTCTTTACCTATAACTACCGCAAATGCTGTAGCTAATCCCACCATCCATAACGGAACATCTGCTGGCATTACCATAGGAATAAGCAGCCCTGTTACCAAGAAACCCTCATTTACGGGGTGTCCTTTGAACTGAGCACAAGCCATTTCTATACCTAAACCTACACCGTAAGACACGATAATGATAGGCAACGTTTGAAGCATTCCGTACCAAAAGTTTTCCAATACGCTAACTTCCATTCCCACAGCTCTGTGAAATTGGTAACCCAAATTCCACATACCAAACATTAGCGCAGGAAGTAAGGCAATAACTACGATAAACATAGTTCGCTTTAAATCTATACCATCTCTAATGTGCCCACCACTGTGTGTGGTATGATTGGGAACAAAGAGGAATGTTTCTAGTGCATCAAATGTAGAATGCAAGAAACTTAACTTACCACCCTCTGAAAAGGTTGGTTTTAATTTATCAACTTGGTCTCTTAAAAATTTCATCTATATAACTATTACGACTCCTCAGCCATTAGTTCTAATCCTTCTGAAAGCACTCTTTGTACATCAATTTTAGAAGTACACACGAACTCACAAAGAGCCATATCTTCTTCTATCACTTCGTATATTCCTAAATTCTCCATTTGCTCTAAATCTTTAGCCATGATGGACTTGATCAATTGTTGCGGCATAATGTCCATAGGCATTACTTTTTCGTATTGACCTGTAACCACAAAAGCCCTATGCTCACCATGTGGATTTGTATTAGCCTTAAATGTTTTTTTCAAAAACTTAGATATAGGCAATGTTGAGCTTATCGTCGGACGAGGGTAAGATGGGAATAACCAGCCTAATAACTCATAATGATCTCCTTCAGGAATTACTGAAATCTGAGTATCATATAATCCTAAATAACCATCTTTTGCTATTTTGGTACCCGTAAGTACATTACCACTAATAACTCTAACGTTATCGCTTGATAAATTGTTAGCCAATAATCCTGAAATATCAGCACCTACTCTTGTTTTGTAATATGCTGGCTTAGTAACTTCAGAACCTGCTATCGCAATGGTTTGTTCGAGATCGACATTTCCTGTCTCAAAGAATTTACCAATAAACGCAACATGTTGTGGCTTTATGGTCCACACCACTTCACCTTTATTGATAGGGTCAATCTTATTGATTTGCACACCTACTAAGCCACTTGGGTGAGGTCCACTAAAGGTATTTCTTTCAACGCCTGAAACAGACCCATAGACAGAACTATCTTTAGACGTATGTACATTAAGATGAACTTTACCTGAAGTTAATTTCTTTAACACTTCAAAACCTGCTGCAATATTTGCTTCTTCGCCCTTGAGGGTAATGGATAAATCTGCCGCTAAAGGAGCAGAATCAAAACCAGAAACGTGAATTGCTTTCGGTGTAACAGAAGGGTCAGCCAAAACACCAAAAGGTCGTTGCACGATAAACGGCCACAACCCAGATGTGAGTAAAAGTTCCTTCAATTCATCAGCAGTTTTACTCATGTAACCAGCTGTATTAAAGCTTGTAAATGAAACTGTGGAGTCCGCCAATATTTTGACTGCTAGAATAGCCCTTCTATCGCCTCGTACTATTTCTGCTATTTCGCCACTCACTGGAGCGGTAAAGCAAATTCGTTCATTCTTCTTGTCTGTAAAAAGACAATCACCTGCTTTTACTTCGTCACCTTGCTTAACGTTCATCTTTGGCACGAGGCCCTTTACGTCGGTAGGCTTGATAGCGAATGTAGCAGGAGAATCTACGCTGTGCACATCAGTAGAAGGTGTTCCTTCTAAGTTGATATCTAATCCGCGTTTTATTTTAATATTCTGACCCATTAAAAACGTTTAAATTTGCTGCAAATGTATTATTTTGAGTAAAAAATAAAGGACTCATTTACAGTAAATATTAACATCTTAATTTTGGGGTTTCAATTTCGTCCTAGAGGCTTTAAAAATCTAGCGTTTTGGTTTATTTTTAATCGCTATAAAGTATATATTATTTTACCATCGGCTCTCCAAGTTTTTTAACACCAAAAAAAAGATATGCCAATGCACCTACGTTTAGCTCTGCAATAGACAAGAAAACAAAGGTGAAATTCTCAAAATGATTGTCATATATAAAAGCGGACGCAAATGCTCCAATAGTTATACCTGCTTCTAATGCAATAAACAAGGTAGCCATAGCTCTTCCTGCACGCTCGCCGTTTGCAACGTC
>CAMDCQ010000224.1 GCA_945890595.1 Chitinophaga pinensis | reverse complement strand
ATCCAGCATGTCAAAGCACAACTTGGTCCGGGTTATGCTGGGGTCGTTGTGTTCGCCATTGATATTCATTTTTTCTAAACCGTCATACTTTCTGCCCGACTCGTAGGTATTAAACGAGATTTTAAATGACTTTTTGGATGCATCACGTGACGTATTGCCGCGCAATCTAAATCCGATATTAGCTATCGAATCACGTACGTTTCCATTCTCAAAAACAAAGTTGGCATGGTACTCATAGTCGCTGTACCTATTCTCATACGTTAAAATTACAGCTAACGAATCTGCGGGAATGGTAATATAAATACTAGGAAGAATGTCGTCTCTGAACACTTCTCCTTTGCCTGGAAGGTTATGTTGAGCCTGACTATTAACACCAAGTATTAGCAGTAGAGTTAAGAAAGAGTAAATTCTCATCTAGGCTACGTTGTCCGCTTGATAGCTGATGGCTTTTGCATCTGTAATTAAAAAATTGCTAATCCCCGCTATAAATAAACATGCACCAGCCAATAGCATGGTATTAATTGAAGCTTCTCCAAATAGCGTACTAGATAAGAAATTAATACCACCTAAAGCCGCTACTATCTGAGGAATCACAATAAACATATTGAATAGACCCATAAAAATACCCATTTTTTTAGGATCTATAGAACTAGATAGCATGGCATACGGCAAGGATAAAATGCTGCCCCATGAGATGCCAATTAAGCCAAAGCATAGATGCAACATATTTTGACTGTCTGCATAATACATGAGAATAAAGCCAAAGCCTCCTGCGATTAAACTAAACATGTGCACCAGCTTTCTATTAATAGTGATTTTTCGCGTGATGAGCACAAACATCAGGGCAAATACCATGGAACTCAAACCATACGTTCCCATTGCAGAACCTACTAAATCTGCCGCATTATTAAAGTTAGCATCCGCAGCAGTATAGGCTGCCATAGCAACTTCATCCGTTTTATCTAGTATACTCATATCTGGTTTGGGTGCATTAAATACATGCTCTGTAAGTGCTGGTGTCGCCATACTCCACATGGTAAAAAACGCAAACCACGAAAAAAATTGAATCACACCTAATTTTTTCATTGTAGTAGGCATGGCAATAATGTTATGTAGTATCTCTTTTACGGCATTTACAAATCCTGCAGATTCTTTCTTCTCTTTTTCAAATTCTACAATATTATCTGGGGGATATTCAGTTGTTGTAAATATGGTAAACAAGATCGAACCCAAGAAGACTAAGCCTCCTATAAAAAATGCCAGCTTTACGTTATCTGGAATTACCGTATCCGCAGCTTCATTACTTACGCCTAGAACATTAAGAAGGTAGGGCAACTGACTTGCTACCCATGTTCCAATACCGATTATAAGTGTTTGTACCATAAAACCATACGAGCGTTGCGATTCGTCTAGCTTATCGGCAACAAGCGCTCTAAAAGGTTCCATGCTAATATTGATAGACGCATCTAGCATAAGTAAACTGCCTGCAGCTATCCAAAGCAACGGCGAATGAGGCATCACTATTAAAGCGATAGATGCTAGCACAGCGCCGATAAAAAAGAAAGGTTTTCTTCTACCATAGCGTTCGCTCCAGGTGCGGTCACTCATATAGCCTATAATGGGCTGAACAATAAGCCCTGCTAAAGGAGCGGCGAGCCATAATCCTGGGATATCATGAGGTTGTGCTCCCAGCGTTAAAAAAATACGGGACATAAATCCGCCTTGGAGTGCAAACCCAAACTGGATTCCCAAAAACCCAAAACTCATATTCCATATTTGCCAAAAACTTAGCGTTGGCTTTACCGTAATCGTGTTCATCTATTAATAAAATTTAAAATTGTTCTTGCTTGCGTGCTCAAATTCTTCGGGAATAAGAGTGTACAGTCGTGCTGGCTTGTGAGGTACACCTTCTTGATATTCTTCGGTTTCTTTCAAGAATCCTGTTTTCAATATTCTGCGTCTAAAATTCCTTCTATCTATACCTCCGCCCATTATCTCGTTATACAAACTATACAGTTGATGCAACGAAAACTGGTTCGGTAACAATTCAAATCCAATTGGCTCTCTATAAAGCTGACCTCGTAAATCATGAATCGCTTTTTCTAAGATGTCATTGTGATCAAATCCAAGTTCACCCACCTCATCATAGCCTCTCCATACCACATGTTTAGCAAAACTTGATGGTCTTACTTTATAATTTTTAATATTGATTAATGCGTAATACCCAATCGTAATTACCCGAGCTTCAGGATTCATCCTTACCGCTTCTAGCCAGGCAATATCTTTGGGTTTTGACAACCTTTTTGGACTACCAAAAGCCCCGATTTGTTGCAAAAATATTTTCGTCAATCCGGTAAGGTCGTAAAGGATGCGAGACGCTGCTTCATTTAGGTCTTCATTATTGTTAATCAAGTCACCCGGAAGCACCAACGTATCATCCTGAAAATCAAGATTATCTCTCCTATATCGCTCTACTAAAAGTACCTTAAGATCTGAACCATCAAAGCCAAAAACTACGCAGTCTACAGAGACATTGGGGTTAGATAATGTAGGGGTTTTTTTTGCCATTTTTGTACTATTCTTCGCTCTTTTTGTGTGGTAAAATTAGCTATTTTTTTCAAAGTGTAATTTTTACACTAAGTTTGCTCGCAAATAATAAAACTAGACATGATATTAGTTGCCGATAGCGGCTCAACAAAGTGCGATTGGATTCTTATTGATGACCAGAATGTACACCATAAAACACACAGTATGGGTTTTAATCCGTTTTTTCATGACGGTGATATGGTGTATCATAAATTAATGGAAAATGACTTGTTTCAGACCTATAGAAATAAGATTGATGCTGTATATTTTTATGGTGCGGGCTGCTCCAGTGCAGAAAGAAATATAATTATTGAAGGTGGCTTAAGACGGGTTTTTGAGAACGCATCGTATATTCTAGTAGACCATGATTTAAAAGGAGCTGCACTTGCCACATCTCGTGGTGATAAAGGGATATCGTGCATTATAGGTACGGGTTCTAATTCTTGCTACTTTGATGGAAGTGAAGTACATGAAGAAGTGCCTGCTTTAGGTTACGT
>CAMDCQ010000223.1 GCA_945890595.1 Chitinophaga pinensis | reverse complement strand
TGACCTTTATACTCCTGTTTATGGATAGTACCTTTTTCAAAACTCAACCGTAAGAATCCAAAACCTTCAAATTAAATAATATGACAGAAAATAATCACGATAGAATTAAGCAATCATTTGAAAACAAAGATTGGCCAGAAATTAAAAGTTCGGACAGTTGGAACATTTTCAAAATCATGTCTGAGTTTGTAGAAGGATACGAATCGCTCAGTAAAATCGGACCATGTGTATCTGTTTTTGGTTCTGCCAGAACGAAGCCCGGAACCAAGTATTATGAAATGGCAGTTGAAATAGGTCAAAAACTAGCCGCAGCCGGTCTGGGTGTGATAACAGGCGGAGGCCCGGGTATTATGGAAGCAGGCAATAAAGGCGCAAGTAAGGAAAAAGGTGCATCGGTAGGTTTAAATATTGATCTTCCTTTTGAGCAGAGTAGCAATCCTTATATTGATCACGATAAGAACATTGATTTTAGATTTTTCTTTGTGCGCAAGGTTATGTTTATGAAATACGCTCAAGGATTTATTGTACTTCCTGGAGGTTTTGGCACCCTTGATGAATTGTTTGAAGCGCTTACCTTGGTGCAAACCCAAAAGTCTGCTGAATTCCCTATTATTCTTGTAGGTTCTTCCTACTGGAAAGGCTTAGTAGATTGGATAAAAAGCACCATGCTTGAAGAAGAGCATAACATCAACGAAAAAGACCTTGAATTATTTACCATCGTAGATACCGCAGAAGAAGCTGTAAACGAAATTTTCGAATTCTACAGCAAATACAGCATGAGTATAAACTTCTAAACAACACCGAATTACCATTAACATTCACCCATTTTTTACGCTATAATCATACGCTTAAATGACTAATTTACAGGATACCATAACCGCTCCAGCTACCCCTGCGGGCGTTTCTGCACTGGCGGTAGTCAGAGTCTCCGGACCACAAGCTATTGCCATAGCCAACAACTGTTTTGATAAAAACATTGAAAATGCAGAAGGCTACACCATACATTACGGTCATATTATAGATGGTGACGTGCGTATAGATGAGGTATTATTGAGTGTTTTTAAAAATCCTCATAGCTATACTGGTGAAGATTCGGTAGAAATATCGGGACACGGCTCGCCTTACATTACGCGAAGAATTATAGAAACACTGCTTAAAAAGGGTGCTCGAATGGCTGAACCTGGAGAGTTTACCCTGCGCGCTTTCCTCAATCAAAAGCTAGATTTAGCACAGGCAGAAGCGGTAGCCGATATGATAAGCAGCAACAGTGAAGCAAGCTTGCAAATGGCGCTCAACCAAATGCGTGGCGGTTTTAGTAAAGATATATCCATCTTACGCCAGGAGTTAATAGATTTTGCCGCACTTATAGAATTAGAGAATGATTTTGGGGAAGAAGATGTAGAATTTGCAGATCGCGAGGGGTTAAAATCACTTATCGCAAAACTGCTCACCCAAATAGAAAAACTACGAAGTTCCTTTGCTGCGGGTAATGTACTTAAACACGGCATAAATACGGTTATTGCGGGAAAACCCAATGCCGGCAAAAGCACGTTGCTCAATGCATTACTCAACGAAGAACGAGCTATCGTCTCGGACATAGCAGGAACTACACGGGACACTATCGAAGAAGTTTTTACCCTCAACGGCATACAATTTAGGCTTATAGACACGGCAGGTTTGCGCGAAAGCAATGACACTATTGAGCAAATTGGGGTGGGCAAAACCAAAGAAAGTATGCTCAAAGCGGAGTTACTCGTATATATATTTGATGTGCGGACCACCTCCCCTACTGACCTTGCCGAAGAATTACGATTACTGCCCAAGCTTGGACAAACGCTATTGGTAGCAAATAAAGCAGAAACAGATACCTATACCGCCTCTGAATGGCCAGAAAACACCGTTTTTATCTCTGCCAAAAACAAAGACATAGACGCTCTTTTAAGCGAATTAAAACACGTTGCTAGCCATTATGAGTTTGGCAATGAAACCGTGGTAAACAATGCGCGTCATGCCGATGCTCTAGCCAAGAGCAGTGATGCATTGCAAAAAGTATTGCATGGTATAGACCACGGTCTTACCAGCGACATGGTTGCGTTAGATATTCGGAATGCCTTATATCAATTAGGCCTTATTACCGGTGAAGTGACTAATGACGAGGTACTAGACTCCATTTTTACGCGTTTCTGTATCGGCAAATAAACCCATACAAACAACGATAATCAAAAACAAACATTGATAACTAAAACCCTTGCTAGTCAAGGGTTTTCGGGTTTTTAGACCAACGGTCATTTTTCGTCATTTTTGGCGTTTTGCATCACTTTTGTTGCTCATCTGTACACCAGATATTTTGAGCGACATGTGGGCAACAAAATTAGAACGTATTAAAAAAAAATGCTACACACTGCTACATGCTGCTACACACTGCTACATGGAGCTACATAACGGCGAAATGATAATGACTGCTAGTAAACACCCATATCCGAAAATCTGTGTTTTCTGTCAAGAAGCGTTCTTGGCAAGGAAAAGTACCACTTTGTACTGCTCTCACAAATGTGCCGCCAGGGCCTATAAAGAGAACAAAAGACAGGAGAAATTACTCCAAGATAAGACACTCGTAAAAAGCCAATTAACTGCCCCTGTTGTGATGATTCAAGCCAGGGAGGTTTTGAGCATAAATGAAGTGAGTTTGTTGCTCGGAGTCAGTCGGTGGACTGTTATGCGCATGTATAAAACTAATAAAATTCGCACGATTACCATTGGCAATCGCCGTTTAATCCTGCGTGATGAATTAGATAAATTTTTAAAAAACAAATAGTTATGAAAGTTACACTTAGAAAACGTCTATTAAAGACAGGCCGGATCAGTCTTTACTTAGATCACTATCCGCCAATTATACATCCAGAAAGTGGCAAAATTACCCGGTGGGAATACCTTGATATGTATCTCTACAATCCCCCAAGAGATGAGATGGAAAAACGCCACAATAAGGACATGGAAACCTTAGCGCGTTCAATAGCATCCACACGGCAGCTTGATAGATTGGCAGGAAAGTTTGGCATCAAACGTAGTTCACAGTTTGATGACTTCCTGCCATTCTATGAAAAGCAAATGAACAAATGGATTGGCAATCCCAATACACATGGTGGTTGGGTTGCATCCTA
>CAMDCQ010000222.1 GCA_945890595.1 Chitinophaga pinensis | reverse complement strand
TTCCCTCCTTGAGTTACTGTTGACTTATCGCCATTTGTTCGATTCTTATCATAATTCTTATATACATTTTTAATGGCATTTAATAGACCACCCTTACTTACTCCACTTTCTAGAGTTTTTAAAACTGAATTTAACTCGGTGTTATATGTACCATTCCCGTGTTGATCAAAAGAATCTTCTTCGGGAATTGATTCAACATTAACAACATTACCTGTCGCATCATTACCAGAAAGAGGGTCTCCAACGTGGCTAATGTTCACATTTTTAGCACCACTATTTCCATAGTTTATTGAATTGGACTGATGAGGGGCTAAGTTTACAGAATATTCTACTATATTATTTTTATCATAAGCAAAGCCAACACCTTCCTTTTCGGCTAATTTCTGTATCTCTACCGTCATTTGTGCCATGTAGCCTTCACCATATGCTGAACCACGACTATGTGTAACTACTTGAAGTTGTTCAGTTACTTTTCCATCCTTCATGGTCTCTTTCATTTTATTCCAAACATCTTGAGCATCAACTTTTGCTTGAGCTACGCCTGCGGTTCTTCTTGTACCAGCTCCCCAACCTTTATTTCCGTCTACAAAGAAAAAGTCACCTGAAAACTTACTATTACTAGCACTTGAACCATTAAAGGAAGCACCCATCTTATAACCAGTTCTATCAGAAATTGTATTTAAATTCTTTTTATCCCAATATGTTGGACTTGCTCTTTCGTTATCGCTACCTGTATTTCCATTTATTAAAATTGGAAATTGTCCATCTTCATCAATTGTTCTTATAGGACTATTAAGTCCGTAAACATAAGGTGTTATATGAGGCAGTAATGTTGATTTTGGGTCTGGTCGCCATCTTCTTCCAATTCTTGGGTCGTATCCATAATCACCAAAGCTTAAATGGTTTCCAGAGCCTTTAATCTCATCGTCTTTCTCGTGTCCACCAAACCCATACCTGTATCCAAAGCTAGAATCCTTCCATTCCCGCTCTTTGATTCCCATCCCAAATGGATAGTAATCAGAGACGGATACTACCTGTGCTTCGTAGTGCATGACATCACCAGCACCGCAAGCTTGGATTCGTCTGTCGGTGATTACTGCTAAGACGTTCCCTAAGTGGTTGCTTAGCTCATACCGTTTTGCTCCTCGGTAGAAGGTCCGTATGCTATCTGTGTGATAGGTAAAGTATTCTACACTATCTGTATTTACAATTTGTTCTGCTAGCAATAGATTTCGCTCCGTGAGCCCAATTCTACTGCTACCATAAATGTGTTGTTCATTGAGCTTATACTTCCAATGGGACGTATTATTATCCGCTGTAAGGGCTAAGAGTAAATTATTGTAATATTCTACTCCGTAGTGTTGTTTTACCGCTTCTAGCCATCCAGTGACACTTGGGCCGGGGAGTTCTTGCACAAATGAACGTAAGAATTCATCATCTTGTAAAGCCAGGAATCCATTGGACAAAAAGGCTTGCGAATTGGATTGTTTAATATCGGCTACATAGGTGTGCTCTGTACCAGGATGGGCTAAGAAAATGTACTCCCACAAGGTGTCGGTGCCATAATAATCGCTCCAAGCGTCGGCTATTTCGGCCTGCGTAAATGCATTTTTTATACAGGATTTCAGTGTGTTTGTATTTGATAAATGATCTAACGATGCTGAGTTATCATACCCAATCATTTGATCATATACAGTGTTGAAAGGAGTACAGTCATTTCCTAAGCTTATTAAGATTTCAGCTGTGCTATCTGAGGAAATAGCGTTCGTTATATTAGCAATGTTTACCATAGGAGGATCCATTGGATTCAGTCCCAGCGAATTAACAATATGGTCAAATTTACTCATGTCAGCCATGTGTAGAAAATTCAAGAAATCAGCATGGTTATAGGCGACAAGATGCTTCAAATATACATCAAAACACGTATTGCAAAGTGTTTCAGTTATAAGCATGTCACCATATCCTGCTGCTCTTAAAGCAAGTATTAGTCGTTCTGTGGTTTGCGAGTTATAGACTCCATCAAAAATATTCCACGAGCCGCTTGCCAGATAGGTCTCTGGGTCAAAATAGTTTAAAAAGTCTCTTTCATGTCCATTAAGTATAGAATCTTCTAATTGATCAAGCGGTAAGTGTGAGGTGGCCCACGTGTTCCAGTTTAATGCTTGATCTAAGAACGCTACTCTACTATCGTACGACTGATCAGCAACCAGGGCTTCATAGATCTCCATAGTATCTATAAGACTTGTATCCAGTTCTAAGTACCAAGTTCTGCTGTAGGTACTCATGATATTTCCACTTGCATCTCTTACATACCATGTAGAGTTTGTGCTTCCTGAGGATTCTGTTACATGTTTTGCTACTCGATGGCCATCTGGGCTATATTCAAACTGAAGATTTGGTTTATCACTTACACCATTTGTCGTATCCGAAGCTCCAAAAATGGTCAGTTTATTTAGTTTAGTATCATGCTGATACATGGTAATGTCTGCAATAAGTGCATCGCCATTTTGGGTCTCTTGCATTTGATAGACGGGCACACCTCCATTTACGAACCAACGGATGGTATTTCCTTTTCTCTCTACTTTAAGCACATCACGTTCATTTACCGGACCTACATTATAGTAGTTGGCATTTAAATGCCTAACATAAGCAACTGAGCCGATGCCAATATACCATCCAAAATCCATCTCATCATAAGTGCCCTCCTCGTATGCCAGTCCAACATACATGACTTCTGACTCATGCGGTGGGCCTAATATGGTCCACTCCAGTGCTCCATCAGCGTTAATCGTTTCTTGGCTTTGTGCTCCATGAGCGTAGCTATCTGTGGAGCCTTTAGTAAGCACCCCCGTTGTGAGGTCTTGGGTCACACCTATAAGATTGGTATACGTTACTCGCTTGCCAATATTAGAAGGTAGTGAAGAACCTAATCGGGTAATACTTTTTATCTTTCCATATACCGTCCATTGGATATCTATTATTTCTTCAGCTTCATCACTTATAAGATTTCCGATCTTGTCATAGCTGTAATTGCCATTATTTTGGTCATCTATATCGTGTGAGAAAAGTCCTGCAGCTACCTGATCTTTTACAGAGCTAAGAAGATTTACCGACAAGGAAATCCAAGCTCACTTCCAACGCTTCTGAAATCTTGGTAGCAATCTCAACCGATGGCATAATGTCGCCA
>CAMDCQ010000221.1 GCA_945890595.1 Chitinophaga pinensis | reverse complement strand
TTGCATATTAATTTTAGTGCATGAGTACCGTGTCAAACCCATCATTTGGAGATTTAGCTAGAGAAGCTAGTTTACAACCTCAAGAAAAACTTTTTACTGAGCAAAAGGATAACAAGTCCCTATCTATTGGTATCCCTAAGGAAACCACGTTTCAGGAACATAGAGTCCCGCTATCTCCAATGGCCGTTCAATTACTTTCTAAGCAAGGACATTCGGTAAAAATTGAATCAGGATGTGGTGACAAAGCAAACTTTACAGACCTAGATTACAGCAGCATGGGCGCTGAAGTAAGTCACGACAAAAAAGAAATATACACCTGTGATATCATTATTAAAATAGCACCTCCTACTGAAGACGAGATTGACCTCATGAAACCAGGGCAGATCTTACTAAGTGCTATACAGTTAGTTCGTGCTAAAGAGGTTGTATTTAAAAAAATGCTTGCCAAAGGCATTACGGCTATCGGTTTTGAATTTTTACGCGATGACGACGGTTCTTTGCCCATTATTAGAAGCATGAGCGAAATTGCAGGCAGAGCATCTGTATTAATAGCTGCAGAGTATTTGAGCAATTATAATTCAGGAAAAGGTGAGCTATTTGGGGGAATACCAGGCATTCAGCCTACGCAAATTGTAATCATAGGTGCAGGTGCTGTGGGTGAATACGCTATGAAAGCAGCCATCGGACTTGGGGCATCTGTAAAGGTTTTTGACAACAGTACACAAAAGCTACGAAGACTTGAAAAAAGTTTAGGAACACGTGTTCATTCTTCTACCTTAATACCCCAAATACTCGCAAAAGCACTTGCAGATTGTGATGTGGCTATTGGTGCATTGCGTAGTCCATTAGGCTTAAGTCCATGCGTAGTAACTGAAGAAATGGTCAGTAATATGAGACCAAAATCTATCATTGTAGATGTGAGTATAGACCAAGGTGGCTGTTTCGAAACTTCAGAAACCACCAATCACAAAATGCCTGTATTTGAAAAACACGGTGTGGTACATTACTGCGTACCCAATATACCATCCAGATTTTCGCGTACTTCTAGTTATGCATTGAGTAATATCCTAACGCCGCTCCTTCTGCGTATATCTGACGAAGGAAATATACAAGAGTGCCTTCTTAATCATGAAGGTCTCCGCAAAGGAACGTACATCTACAAGGGAAAACTAACCAATTCGGTTATAGCAGAAAAATTCAATCTCCCCAAACGAGAGATTGAATTTTTAATTGCGGGCCTTAGATAAATTCTAGCCGCCTTAGTATTATTACTTTTTATTGTTTTTAGCTGGTCTACCTGACTTAGGATCGATGCCTCTTTTCTTAGCCATGTCTTCTAATCTTTTCTGTAAACCTGATTTTTTAGTCACGATTTTCTTCTTTTTATTCTCTTGTATTTGTTGATGTAGCTTATCTTCATCAATCACAAACTTGCGAATTATAAAATTCAGTAAAATGGTGAAACACGTTGAAAGGAAGTAGTAAAAACTTAGTGCCGCTGCATAGTTATTGAAAAATCCTAGGAACATTATGGGCATAATGTACATCATGGTTTTCATTGGACCTACCATTTGACTTGTGCTTTGACTATTAATGTACGTATACAAGATAGTTACCGCCGTCATTAACAAGGTAAATAAACTAACGTGATCTCCATAAAAGGGTATTTCAAAGCCATTCGGGAAATCAAAAATACTGTCATAGCTACTCAAGTCTTCAGCCCACAAAAAGCTTTTTTGACGTAACTCAATGCTCGAAGGGAAAAACCTAAACATCGCAAAAAGTATTGGCATCTGAACCAATTGAGGCAAACAACCTCCTAACGGACTAACACCAGCTTGCTTGTATAGTTTCATTTGCTCTTGCTGAGCCTTGGCCATATCATCACCCGTTTTGGTCTTAATTTCATCTAGTTCTGGTTTTAACAGCTTCATTTTTGCTGTTGACTTATACACCTTAAACATAGGGAAAAACAACGCCAACTTAATAATCAGGGTAAGTAGAATAATGATCAGTCCGTAATTCGTAAAATATTGATTAAGCCAATTAAATATGGGAATAACCAACCCTTTGTTTACCCAACCAAAAATACCCCAACCTAGAGGTATCATTTTTTGTAGGCCAATACCTTGTTCTTTCAAAGTAGGATAATGGTTAGGACCATAGTATAAGTCCATATCTTCTAACACACTGTTTTGTTCTAGCGGGATAAAAAATTGTGCTTTTACATCTTTTACATATGCCGCTGCTTCGTTCTCTGGCGTTTTAACCTCTATTTGTATTCCTTGCTCCGAAAACTGCGTGTTACTTATAAGTGTTTGATTAAAGAACTTTTGTTTAAAAGCCACCCATTGTACGTTGGCTTGAAGTTTCTCTTCGTCATCACTGGTTTCACTCAGGTAATCTACATCTTCGTCTTGCGCATAGCTGTAGTACACTGTACTTACCGCCCGCTCATCTTCTACCGTTTTTTCTTGCCCTTGAATTGCACTAGACCAGTCTAGTACTGCATACCTATTATTAGGTGAGATTATATCTTTTATGCCCTCAAAATTTACTTTGTAATCGACCTTATATGAATTAGGTGACAGTGTATACGTTTGTACGATTCTGGCATTATTTTGAAGATTAGCGGTCATAACCACTTGGCTATCCCCTATTATTTGTGTCTCAAAGGAAGTGTTAAGTGTATTAATAGATGCGCCATTCGCTAACGGTATGGTATAACCTAACTGAGTCTGTCCTTTATCAAATAATACTAAAGCAGATGAATCATATCGCTTGAATTTGGTTAACGTTACTTTCTTTGGTGTACCACCAATACTGCTAAAATCAATCTCCAAAAGATCGTTTCGAAGCGTAGTAATTGTTTCTGTTAGATTAGTGTCTAAAGCAAGCAATAGACTGTCGTTATACGAAACTTGAGCAGTATCTGCTGTGGCCGGAGTAGTTTCAACGGAATCTTCCGTAGATACTTTTTGATTGGTTAGTTCTTCTTGATTTTGTTTACTAAAAAAGTAAAACCCAATGAATAAAAAAAAGATTAATACGTAACCAATGACAGAATTTTTTTCCATGAAAATTTATAAGGTGCAAATGTAAAAGTATTCACTAAAAACGGAAGGATTACAATGAGAAGTAAGACATAAAAGAAGATAATTGAGATAAACTCTGCAATACTTCCTTGTCTGA
>CAMDCQ010000220.1 GCA_945890595.1 Chitinophaga pinensis | reverse complement strand
GATAATGCGGGTAGCAGTAGTTATAATCAGAAATTATCCGAAAACAGAGCAAAATCTGTTTATCAGTATTTAACGACAAATGGCGTTTCGGGCACTAGACTAAGCTACAAAGGCTATGGTGATACTGCACCAATAGCAAGCAACGCCTCAGAAACGGGAAGAGCGCGCAACAGACGAACCGAATTTAAAGTGGTAAAATAGGGAGCTGACTAAAACCCCACTTTTCTCTAATCCACGCCTCAATTGTAGGTGCAAAATGAGTGTGTTCTAACCCTTGTATTTTCATTTTAATAGATGCTAGGGTTTCTGTCACTGGATTTAATTCCGTCCTATACTGCGCAAGCACTTTGCCTTTGTCAAACAGTTCATTTACCTCATGAATAGTTATTCCTGTTTGGTGATCGCTATTCGCTAATACTGCTCCATGCACATGCTCGCCGTACATATCCTTTCCGCCATAAAGTGGTAAGAGACTTGGATGGATGTTCACTATCCTTCCTTCAAATGCTTGAGTTACCTCGCTTGGCACAAGTTTTAAAAAACCTGCTAAGATGATGAAGTCGATTTTTCGGCTTTTCAATTGGGCTAAAATTGTCGCAGCATTCCAGTTTTCTTTGCCCCAATAGTGTGCACTTATGCTGTGTTTTTGAGCTACGGCAAAGGCCCCTGCTTCTTTTCTATTACACCCTAAGGACGTAATCTTTATATCCGCATGTTGGTAAAAGTATGCCATTATGGCGTCAGCGTTCGTTCCTCCGCCAGACGCCCAAATTTCGACGTTTATCATTTGATGATTAAGGAATTCACTAATACTTCCAACTCCCTCAGCTCTGCCACTTTTCGCTCGTTGGGATAGTACAGAAATCCTTCGGCAAAAATAAGGCGTGATTTTTTTTCATCAAGCACCACTCTAATATACGATGGTCCGCCCATAAAATCACCTTTCACATCCCACCATCCTCGTATTACAGCGCTATACATGTCTTTAAACGCTTCATCTTCTCGCGCAGGCTTGAAAGCGGTGGAATAGCCAAGATAAGATCCGTCTGTGGGACCTGGAATATGTTTTTGTGTAAGCTCGTTCCGTATTTTGAGCAAGCCTGCTGTGGTCAATTCTTCTTTTGACGTATAAGGCACTGAAAACAATATAATGTTGTGCGCCAACTCTTTACCAGAGGATACTTTGCGTACCCACGTAAAATCTTCCGTATTGATTGATACTTTATAGGTAGATGGTATTTTAATGGCATATCCTTTTTGGGTCAAGGATTGGAGATAAAAACTATCCTTTTTCCCAGCACTGGTACCTACGAGTTTGGGTAAGCCTGTTTTAGATTCGTGTTCCAACGCCAATGCTAATAAATCATCTTTTTTATCCCGTAGTTTAGCTTCCATTTCAGCCTTGTTTTTTGCCAAGACAAAGAATACATTTTGATTGGTAGCAAAGACATCTTCCTTCAATACACCAAAAGAATTGGGGTTACTCTGAATGATGTTAACTAACTTGTCAATAAGCTTAGGATCAAACACTTTACTCAAGGCTGGAGCACCTTCTGGCGTAAGAAAAACAAAGATATCGTGATGTGTTTGGAAATACCCTTTAAAAAATGTTTCATCCGTAAAGAGTACCTTAAACATATCTTCTCCTGGAGGTGGCTGACCTTCTAGCGACTTGCCAAATATACTTTTTACGGCTGTCTTAAATCCGCTATCTGTACTTTGAGCGTCGGTAATAATTACCAGTTCTGCTAGCGTGCCACTTGAGCTAGGTAACATAGCTTTTTTTTCGCTCTCTGATAATGTACATGAGTACAAAAGCAAAGCAAGCATGGAGATTTTGATTGCTGTATTCACTTTTTAGTTATTTGTATATTTTTAACCGTTGTTTAGGATGAATAGTACTACCCTTTATACCATTCCACTTTCTGAGTTGAGTAATGGTAACATGATTTCGTGTAGCTATTTTTTGAAGATTATCTCCTGATTTCACTGTATAGTATATGATTTTGGGCTTTTTTACATCTACAACGGGTGAATTATTTTCTATTCCAACTAAAGCTGAATCCTGTTCTGTTTTGCTACTTTCAATAATTTCACATTGATTTAAATAGAATAAATGAACTTTATTCTCTGGGACATGCAAAAGATATCCATTGCCTTTATAAGGTATTGATGCAACTTTTAATTCCGGATTAAAACGGAGTAATTCTTCCGTTGATATTTCTAATTTATCGGCTATAATTTTGAAGTTTAGTCCTTCATCACAATATACTTTTTGTGTTAAAAAGGAAGTGGCATCATAAGGAACTGGAGTGATACAATACTCCGAATGAAAATTCATGATGTACGCCATTGCAATGAACTTAGGAACGTAGTTTTGTGTCTCGCGAGGCAAGTAGGGATATATTCCCCAAAAATTGGTGCTGCCTGATAATCGAATCGCTTTGCGCACGTTACCCGGTCCACAATTATAAGATGCCAAAGCAACCAACCAGTCTCCATATACAGCATACATCTGTTTAAGATAGGAACAAGCTGCGCGTGTACTTTTCTCTAATGATCTTCGCTCGTCAACACTATTATTGATGATTAAGTCATATTCTTTACCGGTAGCAGGCATAAACTGCCACGCGCCCACTGCACCAGAATGTGATCTTGCATACGGATTTAGCCCTGATTCAATAATAGACAAATACTTAATTTCTAGCGGCATATTGTACTCCGCAAGAATTTCTTCGTAAATAGGAAAAACATACTGCGATTTAGTAACCATTATTTTTAGCTTATCCTGCCATCTTGTTCCAAAAAAATCTATTTGCTTTTTAACCAACTCATTGTAATCCATTGGAATTTCAAATTGCAGCTTACTTACATGATGACGATACAAACTCTCATCTAATGGCAGTTCATTTAAATCAAAGGACACAACACTGTATACGTCCACAGGAATATCATCATCTGTATCCTTCATTGGTAAGAGAGTGATTTGCAAAGAATCTGCCGTATCTACAGGCTCTATGGTAATGGAGTCCACTTTGCTACTTTTGGGAGGCTTTATACCCTCAATCTCACTATAATTAGTTGCATCTCGTTGTGTGGCAAACAATGCAAACGGAAGTAGTATAAAAAGTAGTGCTGTTGGGTTTAATCTCATTGCTTACAAATTAAAAAGGTTTTGAGTTTAAATAACTCTTCGTTTACTAA
>CAMDCQ010000219.1 GCA_945890595.1 Chitinophaga pinensis | reverse complement strand
CTAGAGTATTGGCTTCCCATGGATTTTGAGTAGCTTTCTCACCAATAAATATGCTAGAGAAGAAGTTGTACAAGAATATGATTTGCGCGATACCACCTAGGATTGCAGCTAGTGTCATTAATACGTTCACATCCGCCCAAACGTTATACTCAGGTAATAAGGTAAATGCGTAATATCTACGAGGTACACCAGCTAATCCCATAAAGTGCATAGGGAAGAATACCAAGTAAGCAGATATAAAAGTTAACCAGAAGTGAATGTAGCCTAGTGGTTTGTTCATCATACGTCCAAACATTTTAGGGAACCAGTGATAAATTCCTGCGATCATACCAAATATAGCGGCACAACCCATTACAATGTGGAAGTGACCCACTACGAAATACGTATCGTGTAATTGTATATCAAGTGCAGCATTACCTAAGAAAATACCGGTAAGACCACCAGAAATAAAGAACGAAACTAAACCGATGGCAAACATCATCCCATTCGTAAAACGGATATTACCTCTCCATAAAGTGGCTAGATAGTTGAATGTCTTTACAGCAGATGGAACAGCAATAATCAAGGTAGTTACCAAGAATACCGCACCAAGAAGTGGGTTCATACCTGTAATAAACATATGGTGTCCCCACACGATAAATGATAAGAATGCAATACCTAGCAAAGAAATAACCATTGCGGTATATCCAAATATTGGCTTACGGGAGTTTACAGCTATTATCTCTGACGTAATACCTAATGCAGGCATAATAATGATATATACCTCAGGATGACCTAAGAACCAGAATAAATGCTGGAATAGTACAGGACTACCACCTGTGTGCTCAAGAGCACCTGCCGAACCCAAGTAAATATCTGATAAGTAAAACGAAGTTCCAAATCCTCTATCAAAACGCAGTAATAATCCACCACCTAACAATACAGGGAAAGAAAGTATACCAAGAACAGCAGTAAGCATTAACGCCCATACTGTAAGTGGTAATCTAGTCATAGACATTCCTTTAGTTCTCATGTTTAATACAGTACTCACATAATTGATACCACCAAGAAGTGACGAAGCGATAAATAGAACGATAGCTACAAGCCATAGCGTCATACCCATTCCGCTACCTGGCATTGCTTTAGGCAAGGCACTAAGAGGCGGATAAATAGTCCATCCTCCAGAAGCTGGTCCCGTTTCAACAAATAACGAAGAAAGTAATACCAAACTACTTAATAGGAATAACCAATAGGAAAGCATATTCATAAACGGTGAGGCCATATCTCTAGCGCCCACTTGTAATGGAAGCAATAGATTAGCAAAGGTGCCACTAAGACCAGCGGTAAGTACATAAAATACCATTATAGTACCGTGCATAGTAACTAATGCCATATAATATCCTGCATCTAAGTGACCATCTGGTGCCCATTTGCTACCGAATAACCATTCCAAAATAGGGAAGCTCGTTTCCGGATAAGCAAGTTGTAAACGGAATGCGATTGACATTCCCATGCCAATTACCCCCATTATGATACCTGTAATTAGGAACTGTTTTGAGATCATCTTGTGATCCATACTAAAGACATACTTCGAGATGAAGCTTTCTTCGTGGTGATGATGATCCTCCGTGTGCGCGTGTGCTGTTGCTGTGCTCATTTCTTAGTTTAAAATGTTAATCCGCTTGGTTTTGATTTTTAATTTAATACTACAGTTTGGGTCGTGTTTGCTGAATCTACAGTTCCTTCTGGAACCACAGGAGCCTCAGGTTTTTTAACAAAAAGTGCTGCTTGTTCAGCCATCCACTTATCGTAAGATGCTTGGTCTTCTACAACTACTTTCATTTTCATATTAAAGTGTGCGTTACCGCATATTTTATTACATACTAAGTAATAGTCAAATTCAGGATCTCCTTTGATAGCTTGCATTTCTTTGGTAGATTTAATAGGAGTGAACGTAAACTCGGTAGGTAATCCAGGAACAACGTTCATCTGAGTTCTGAAGTATGGCAAGTAGGCTGAATGAATCACATCTCTAGCTCTAAATCTCAATCTTACAGGCTTATCTTTTACCAAGTGAATCTCACCAACTACTTGATCATCATCTCCTTTACCGTCAAACATTCCATTGTCTGCGGCGAGTGCTTTTTTAAGTCTCTCAATTTGAGTGTGTCTTGCACGTATCATCGTTTCTAAATCTGCTTTTTTGTCACCAGAAGTATACTCTTTTATTTTCGATAACTGAGCTTTTCGTTCATCGTCAACAAGTCCACCTAAACCTGATTTTAAATCGGCAAGTTCCTTTGGAAGTCTCATCATCGCAGTATCCATAGACAATATATCTGCTTCTAGCTCTTTAATAAGTTCCACTGCATGTTCTCTATTTGCTACTCCTAATGGATTAACACCGTTAATGAGGTTAAAGTTTGCTTTACCTAATTCTCCGTCAGCTCCAGGATATCTTGCATTCCAACCAAATTGGTAGGCGAAAACCTCTATTTGTTGCGTTTTGCCATCTGGATCAGAACGCAAAACTTTGTTCCACATTTTAAATCCACCAGAAACTAATACTGCTAAAACAATAGCTGGGATCAACGTCCATACGTACTCAAGATTATTGTTGTGAGACAAGAAGTACGCTTTGTGATTAGGCTTCTGTCTGTATTTGAACGAGAAGAAGAATAAAAGGAACTGCGTAAGAAAGAACACAGGAAGCGTTGCAATCCAAGTCCATCTCATCATTCTGTCCATTTCTAAACCGTGCTCGGAGGCAGATCCGAAAGCAGCAAGTGTGAATTGATTGTGAATGCTGTACTCATAGATTACCAAACCAAAGAAACCCACTAAGAATACCAACATCATGTAAGCATTGATGTTATTCCAATTTACAACTTCGCGTCCAGTAATATTAGAAACTAATTCCAATATTCCAAAAATCATAAGAATAACCGCAAACACCAATAAACACATAACGATAACGATCCAATTGATTTTGCTGAACAATCCTTCGTTTACAGGTGCTATTACTTCGGTTACAGCGGCATCTGTTGCAATTGTACCTCCGTCACCGCCGTTGTCAATCCACATCAATACGCTGGTAATTTGATCATCCGATAGATTTTCAAATATGTTCATGGCAGCGCCATTGTACTCTGCATAGATTTTGTTGGCTCTTTCATCGCCACTTTTTACTAATTTTTGGTTGTTTTTTATCCAGCTTAGAAGCCAAGTATAATCTTCACCATATTTATCAAC
>CAMDCQ010000218.1 GCA_945890595.1 Chitinophaga pinensis | reverse complement strand
TGCCTATGCAATTGGATGTATATGTAAATGGAGAGATAATCAATAGAATAAACACTAATTTTCTAGCTCCTGTAAGGCAATGAGATTAGATTGGTCTAGACTCGTAATAGGGGTCATGGTGGTATTTGTACTGTTCATTGTGAGTATGGGTGTCAAAATGATAGGCGAACGAGAAGCCTTGTATGAAGATGACTACTACGAGCAGGGCGAGATGTATGCCTCCCGAATGATCAAGGAGCGCGTTGCCAGTGCTGTGTTTGTTTCGTTGGATGGAAATCAGCTGGACATACGCTTTGACAGCGCGGGATATGTTAAGGCGTATAAAATGATATGTCTTTCGGATAGTAAAGCAGATTTTAGGGAAATGAGTTCTTCGCGTGATGCAGTTCATCGCCAATCATTTCTAATTACCCACATCTTGAAAGAGGGAAACTGGATGATCGAAATGGAAGGGGTGGTAAATGGTAATTCCTTCTTTAAAAAGCAAGCGTTTGTGCGATGATGTGGTCTGCATTTTTATTGGGGTTATTGGGTAGTTTTCATTGTGCCGCCATGTGTGGTCCGTTGATGTTGGGATTGGGTGTTCGTGGGTATTCCCTGTTTAATTTGGTGGTACATCACGTGGGTAGATGGATCGGATACATTGCATTAGCATTTGTGTTTCGCTTGGCAGTTTCGCCCTTGTATCTATTTGAATTGCAGCAATATGTAGCTTTTTTAAGTGGAGTTTTTTTAATTGTTTTTGGCCTTAAAGCGCATATACACTTAGTACAAAAGACCTTTGCCAAACTGACGCAGGCTGTGTCTAGCCAAATGAATACTTTACCTGCTGCTAGAACAGGAAGTCTGTTTTTGGGTATTTTAAATGGACTTTTACCTTGCGGACTTTCTTTTGGTGCAGCGATACTTTCTGTAAATACCGCTACTTTCTGGCAATCTGCTGTTTATATGGTTGTTTTTGGACTAGGTACCATGCCAATGTTATGGGTAATAGCATACTTGCCCAGGTTTGGAAAACAAAGTCTTATCCGGGATTTCAATCAATGGACGCCCAAGCTTATGGTAGTGATTGGTGTTGTGGTGATCATACGCTCTGCAGGATGGGGCATACCCTTTATTAGTCCAACTTATAATGCGCAAGAGGAAAGGGCAGAATGTTGCCACCGTTAATTTTCAATCAGACGAGCGTATAAATAAATCAGGGATAGTTGATTACTCAACTATCCCTGATTTATGGAGTGTAAGAAACGGCTATGTGAACTATTTCTGCTCTAATACTTCTATACGTTTTAGTAAGTCTTTTATAAGTACTTGTTGTTCTTGAACAGCTTTTACCAAAGGTACTACAAACTCATCATAGCGTATATAAGTAGGCTTTGTTTTGAGGTGCGTCAATAACGTCAAAATCACATAAATCTTTTGCTACTTAGGATTTTAATTAATTTTTTTGAGTAAACTGGTGACTAGAATTTTTGACTCCGTAAGGCTCTTATGCAATTCTTTCAACATCTCCTCCGAACTAAGGTCAAACTCTTTCTTATGATAACTGTCTTGCTCGGATTCAGAAATATGGAGTAGACCAATTACAGTTTGAAGTAAATCAAGATTTAGTATTTTACACAACCTTCTAATCTCGTCTAAACTAAAATTAATATACCCGTTTTCTCGTCTGGAGTATTGTGATTGACTTAATTTAAGATCCATTGCTACATTCTCTTGTGAATACCGCTTAGCTAGCCTTGCTTCTTTTATGAGATTTATTTTCATTGGTTCACTTATGGTGCAAAGACAAGCAACCAGCAAGAACACACCTATTTGAATATCACATAACTTAGAAATGATAATGTCACTTTGCCATTTTTATTGACATGATCATTAATGCTTTATTTTAGTTTTTCTTGACTTCAGGAAATGCATTTTTTTGAATCGATATACTTTTTTGTTTTACGCTAGATGAAGTCTATTACCCGACGGGCGGCTTTTCGTAATTAATGCTTGTCCGACTGTTAGAAGTCCCTATAAAAATGCACTAATGAACACGTCATACAACAGATGTAAACTAAGGGAAACGAAAATCATTTCGCCTATTCACAACATGTTATATGCAATATTTTAATTCTTGGTTTAACAGTTAGTTATTAGTGTAATCTCGCACAACAGACGCTAAGGCATTCGTTTCGTCACTGAGCTTATTCAAGGCTTCAATTATTTCTTGGGACTTCACCTCTTTTTTAGTGCCTTTAAAATCGAGAGGATGTATGGTAAGGCCCTCTATTAATTCGATTAGGGTTTCCTTTAAATCGAGTTCGAGAATTTCACATAACGTTCTGATTTCGGTTAACGAGAATTCAATAACGCCACTTTCTCTGCGTGAGTATTGAGATTGACTTATAGCTAAGTCCATCGCGATATTCTCTTGTGAGTATCCTTTTCGTAATCGGGCTTTTCTGATGATGCTTGTTATCAAATCTTTGTAAATATAGACTAATTAACCGAGTTTAAATAGGTATGATCTCTATATCACTAGCTAAAATTGATTATTGATAACATTTTACACGTTCAACACTTTTGCAGTCTCTAAAAGTGACTTAGTGCTAAGCCATTAAGATTTAGTCCTAAATGAGTGACGCTTTTTAGTGTGGGACTTTCGGTTGATTTTGGTTTAGCAAGAATTTGATGTTGGCCTGAACCTGTATGAGTTGCATGCCTAGCGGCTTAAAGAGAAGATATATAGAAAAATCAGTGAATTAGCCTACTTCAAAAAAAGCGACCTAGGCTAGTTACCTGTAATATCGATATTTAATCTAGGAAGAATAAAGTTAATTGCCGGTGCGTATTAATGCAAAATTTCTGTCAATCAGTGTAGCTTCGCCCTTATTCACTTTCCATCGTATTTGTATTTCATCTCCTGCGGTAATGTTTATCGCCGCTTGCATAGATACCGTTGCGTGACTTGAAGCTGAAATTCGTGTGCTATAGGCTACTTGACTTCCATTCTGATACATGCGAAATGAAGTGGAATCAGGGTCATTGGCAATCGAGCCAGGAGAATATACACTCCCTGATATTCCAGAAAATGCAGATGTGGCGCCTAAAGCCGTTCCAACATTACCCGTTAGTGTACAGGTAGCACAACCTGAAATGGCTCCACTTCCGCTGAACATTATAAACGTTTGGAGTACTCCCAAATCAGCATCACTTGTGCCATCAGGTACATGTAGAATAGAATTAGCA
>CAMDCQ010000217.1 GCA_945890595.1 Chitinophaga pinensis | reverse complement strand
TTTTCGATTGCTCGCTATCGGGATATAGAACGTTTCCTCCTTAGGTGGGCTGGCTATTAATCCGAACCAGGGTGTGACATAAAATCATTATATTTGGTCAGTTGATTTACTTCATCACATACCATCAAAATAGAGCTCACAACAGCGTCTCTGATTACTATCCATTTGGGATGGGAATCAAAGAACGTGAATGGAAGGATTCTAGCTTTGGATATAGGTATGGGTTTAACGGTCAGGAGCAAGACAACGAGGTCAGTGGTGAGGGGAACTCTTATACTGCGGAGTTTTGGCAATATGATAGCAGATTGGGTAGGAGGTGGAATACTGACCCCATCGTGAAACCTTTTGAAAGTCCTTATGCTTGTTTTAGAAACAACCCGATTCTTTTAATAGATCCCACGGGAGAAGATGTAGACCTAGGTAAGCTATCAAAAGAAGATAGAGCTGAGGTAGAAAATAAAGTAAACTCTGAACACGAAGATTATAATGAAGCATATGCTAGTCTCTATCAGAAACTGGTAGATGACAAGAATACTATGTATACCTTTAATAACACTCATACCAGAACTGAAGGTTTTGAAGGTGGTAATGAAGGAAGTGTAACTTATGGAGGTCAAAATGGTGCTCAACAGGATATTGTAAATATTAACTACACAACAGACGTCCAATTTGGAGGTCCGATGTCTGTCCTGTTCGAAGAAACGATGCACGCAGATCAGTTTAGAAGAGGTGAATGGGGATTTGCTAAAATTGAGGAGTACAAGAATGGGGAGTTAGTAGGAACAAAATGGGGAGGAATTGGAGTAGATATATATGATGAGGTGGAAGCAAAGAAATTTGCGAATTCCAACATCAAGGAAAAGTACTCACAAAACCACCAGGAGAATAGAATTGCTAGGAAGGGGGACAAAAAGTTTGCTGAATATCTGCTTTCTAAAAAGTCATATTCTTCGGTAATTGGGGAACAAGAAAATATTGTAGAAGCCATAAGCAGGCAGAGAGGACTTACTACCGAAACAATAATGAACAGTTGGTTTGATGCAGATGGAGTATTAACAGGGAATGATAGCTATGCAGGAAGGAGACCAAGTGAACATTAATACGGCATTTATTTCCTGTATCATCGTGCTGATTATGGGTTGTTACTCGACAAAAGTACCAGAAGGCTCTTTTTCTTTTAGATTAAATACGCAAGCAGATGATGAGTACAGATTAGGGTATCTCGAAGAACCTCCGATAATTGTGAAGGGAATAGGAAATAAAAAACCTAAATCACCTAATTATGATTGTTGTGATGATTTTTTGAAGTTTAATTTTCATGTTATTGAAGATTATCGTCCATCTGAAATAAAAGAGTCATGGGATAATACGGTCTATTCAATGCTAATTCGAGAGGGAGCCGACTCAACAGAAATAGTGAGAGTGCCGTCGGTTTATAGGGATACCACTGTTACTTTATATTATCCAATCAAAAAAAACTCAGATATTAAAAAACTTAATAGGTGCTACGTAAACGGTACTCTAATTCTGGCATATTACTTTACAGAAACAAAAGAAATAGAAGGTGTTTTTACTCCTGAACTGTATAATTTCCATCCAAGCTATGTAGACTCGCTGACTCCTGCTTCGATATACAAAAAGCTAGAATAACTCCCCCGCTCCATCTAAAAACCCAATCAAATCACCCAACCTATTTTTGAGAATCCACAAATGGGGTGCTGCGATAAATTTTAACAAAAATCTCTACCTTCGTTTCATTGATACCCGCAGGTATATATCGGACAAAAGTGGCTGACGTTTCTTTGTCGTGAATAATTTCAACAAGAACGTTTTATGTCACCGTCAGGGTTATGACCTATTAAATTTAGCCCATTCCGCCGCGGCGCACTTTAGTTGCTTGGCGGTGAAGCGTAAAAAATTAAGCAGTGCTTGCGAGCAGAGATTGAGAACATAGCAGAAATATGCTGAAATCTAAGTAGTATAAACAAAGCAGTATTTAACGCCTTTTAATTTTTAGCGAAACCAACGTAGCAAAATGGAGATAAATGTAATAAGTCTTGATCTTTGATGCACAATTATTAGTTTTTTCAATGGCGTTTATGAGACTCCCTTTGGTCGGTTGCTTCCTTTTGCATCAAGGCAAAAGAAGAGAAAAGCCAATAAGAAATGAATATTTCCCTACCTTCGCTTAATTGATACCCGCAGGTACATATCAGAGAAATGGCACAAAAAGCAACGCTCCCGATTACTATCCATTTGGGATGGGAATCAAGGAGCGGGAATGGAAGGATTCTAGCTTTGGATACAGGTTTGGTTTTAACGGAATGGAGAAAGACAATGAAACCTACGGCAATGGAAATGCTTACGACTTCGGGGCAAGGATATATGATAGTAGATTGATGAGGTTCGTGTCTATAGATCCAATGCAAGATCATCCTAAATTAATTGGTCTATCACCCTATCAATTTGCCTACAATTCCCCTGTTTCTTATATTGACGAAGATGGTGAGTTTCCTTTGCTGGTAATTACTGGGGCTATTGGGGCTATTGGGAATGTTGCAATAGGTCTTTACAAAGGAGAGAGAAATGCTGCCGACTTACTGCAACGAGCAGCCGTTGGATTTGCCGTTGGAGCTGGAGCGGGGCTTCTTACTGCTGGAGCTGCAGCAGTTGCAGGCGGAGTTACCCTTTCCACGGCAGCTGGGTTTACTGTTGCTGAGACTGCTGCAGTCTTAGGAGGTGGAGGATTAGCTCAAGTTTCAATGATTGGTGGTGCATTTTCTTCTGGTGCAGGAAATTTACTAGATCAAGGCATCGATATTCTTAGAGGGAAAAGAGATGAAGTGAGTGTTGATGATGTTTTAATTAATGTACTTGTAGGGTATGGAAGTGGTGCTTTATCCGGTCCAGGAGGTATCTCGAAAGAAGCTATTAAAAAAGGAATAATAAACTCGGTTGACGACAAGTTAGTTCAACTTGGTATCGAAGGTGTTAAAGAACGTACAAAGAAGAAAGCAATTAGAGAAGCAACAAAATTTGTAGAGAAACATGGAACTGATTACGCCCTTGAATTCAGAGTTACCGTAGATAATACTATAGAATTTGTTGCAGGTTTTCACTTTGGCATAATAGAAGAACATGTTACTGAAGATTTGAAAGAAGTAGTAACTCCTAAGAGTAATGATGAAGAGTAGTACATTTCGCTTTGGTGTAATAGTTGGACTGATTATAACTCTTTCCTTACTGAATTTTTACACTACGTGTACCAAATATCTAATATTTACAATTCTTAATATTTTCTT
>CAMDCQ010000216.1 GCA_945890595.1 Chitinophaga pinensis | reverse complement strand
ATCCATGATCGATTTTATATGGCAATAGTATGGTCTTTATCCGTGGCCGAAGATGGATTATACTTGAATTTTGATGCACAAAACATTGACGCATTAAAAAATGTAGATGCACTCATTATCAGAACCTTGCCTAATCCCATTCAAAAATTGAATGAAGACTACAGTGGGAAAAATGCTCCCGCTATACGCCCTGAAGATATGCTAAAAATAGTAGCTATGGGAATTAATCATCTTATTATCGACTTACCATCTGTAGATCCTGAATGGGATAACGGTGCGCTAGCCTCGCATCATGTCTATTGGGATTATCCCCATAATCCTAGAATAGATGCTTCTATAACAGAGTTTGCTTTTATACGAGATGATATTCAGGATGGTGAGTATCTTCTAAAATTAAATGTGAGCAATTTCGAGTCTGACGCAGCGCCTAGCAGGCCCGTCTTATACCCTATCATTGCAATAAAATAAGTTGAGCGAGAAGGTATTATATTTCAAATCATGGTTAGCCAGCACGTACATTAACCTACTTGGCAGTAAACAGCACGAATTCAAAACGATACTCATCATTAAGTTAGATGAAATAGGCGATTTGGTTACTGCTTTACCCGTGTTTTATGCGCTTCACAAGCGCTATCCTCATGCACAACAAACCTTAGTTTGCAAGCCTTTTAATACTGTTTTTTTTGAGCATTTGGATTACGTGCAATGCGTTACTGCATTTGAAAAAGTAACAAACAATCATTTCGATTTGATCGTAGATTTAAGGGGAAATGAAGAGACGCTGTCTTATGCACTAAACGTAAAACCAAAATACCGACTTGACAGAGGCTCAATTCGACTTAAAAATAAATTTTTCGGTGGTCAAAAAAATGAGATTGATACAAATCTGGAGGTAATTGCTCCGCTAACGGGGGCAAATGTAGCTTCATTCAACTCCATAATTGTATCCAAAGAAAACCGTGAAACGGTTACGCAATATCTTCGTAAACACGCTGTAGATAAGTACATTATACTGCACTTAGGAGCACGAGATGCCGCCAGAAGGTGGCCGATTGATCGATTTGCCGCCCTGATAAACTATGTCAATGAAACTTTTCAATTGTCTTGCATGTTGGTAGGTGGTCCAGAGGATAACGAGCTCAATATTAAGTGTCTAGAACAGGTAGAAAGTCGGCAAAACATAAATGTAGTGGGTGAATTTAATTTGCTGGAATATGCTGCTCTGTGCGAAAAAGCAAGCTTGTTTATTGGAAATGAAAGCGGTCCTCTGCACATTGCTGCTGCCATGAACACTCCCAATATTGCTTTATTTGGCCCAGGCGTAAAGACTGTTTTTTATCCCAAAAACGAGCAAAGTAGAATACACCATTACTTCTTACCCAAAGGTCACAAACAACAAACCATTGAAAACTCAACCATATTCCAAATTACCGTGGAAGAGGTAAAAGAGAGTATAAACGAGCTGTTAAAGTAGTTTCTACTTTAGCATTCTTCTCAAAATCTTGCCTACATTACTTTTGGGCAATTCATCGCGAAAAACTACAATCTTAGGTACTTTGTAATTGGTCAATTTCTCCCGACAAAAATCACGTATCTCGTCTTCTGTAAGACTATCGTCTTTTTTAACCACAAATGCCATCACACACTCAGTGGTCTTAGGATCTGGCTCGCTCCTTACTCCCACTTCCAACACTTTTGGATGGCTACTAATTACCGCTTCTACTTCACTTGGGTATACGTTAAAGCCCGATACACAAACCATTTCTTTCTTTCGATCTACTATACGGAAGAATCCATCTTCATCCATAATCCCTATATCTCCGGTTAAAAAGAAACCTTCGTGCATACATTCAGCTGTTGCGTCAGGTCTATTCCAGTATCCAGCCATTACTTGAGGTCCTTTGATCCCGATTTCTCCTCTTTCACCCAAAGGCACTTCTTTTTTATCATCGTCAAATATTTTCAACTCTGTATTAGGTATCGGTAAACCTATAGTACCCATGCGGTGGCTACCATCTGTTGGGTTAATAGTCGCTGCAGGTGAAGTTTCTGACAGCCCATATGCTTCTAAAAGTGGGGATCCCGTTACTTCTTGCCATTTAAGAGCTACCGCATCTTGCACGGCCATACCACCACCGAGTGATACTTTAAGGTTACTAAAGTCTACGTCCTTAAAATCAGGTTGATTTAATAAGCCATTAAACAACGTATTTACGCCGGTAATAAGCGAGAAAGGATTCTTTTTCAGATCCTTGATAAATGCAGGCATGTCACGTGGATTGGTAATTAAAACATTACGAGCTCCATAGTTAAAGAACGTAATACAGTTGGCTGTAAGCGCAAATATGTGATAGAGTGGTAGTGCAGTTATAACAACGGCTTCACCGTCTTTAAATAGGCCTGTTAACCATCCATCTATTTGTGAAAGCTGAGCACAAATATTACCGTGTGTAAGAATAGCACCTTTACTCACGCCAGTGGTACCTCCGGTGTATTGTAGGAAAGCAATATCATCATGCGTTATAGTGATTTGAGTTGGTTTTTTACCTGCACCTTCTGATAAGATACTTTTAAAGGAAATAGCATTGGGTAAATCATAGGCCGGAACCATTTTCTTAATATGCTTAACTACCATGTTTACAATTCCGCCCTTTAAACCTCCAAGCATATCGCCTATTCGAGCTACTATAACAGTCTCTATATCTGTTTCCGCCTGAATCTCCTGAAAATTACTACCAAAGTTTTCCAATATAACTATGGCCTTTGCCCCGCTGTCTTTATATTGATGTTTCATCTCAGCAGGAGTGTATAAAGGATTTGTATTTACGACCACAAAACCACACTTTATTACGGCAAACATTGCCACAGGGAATTGGAGTAAATTAGGCATTTGAATGGCTACCCTATCCCCAGGTTTTAGGTTTGTTTTGTTTTGTAAGTACCAAGCAAAGGCATCTACATTAGCTTTCAATTCATTAAAAGTCAATGTTTTATCCATGTTTTGAAACGCGATTTTGTCTCCATAACGAGACACAACGTCATCAAAAACCTTGGCTAGAGATTCGTACTTGTTATTATTTACGGTTTGAGGCACAAAAGCAGGATAGCTTTTAAACCAAGCATGTTGTTCTGACATGCTGTAAAAATATATCGTAATTTTTAAGATGCAAACATTGGAAGTAAAAAAGTACGTAAATCAATCATTACTTGACCGTAAAAAATAAAATTTGACCTTAAATGGTTTACTTTTGCATCAATAATTAATTGCATTCGTAGTTCAATTGGATAGAATATCGGATTTCGGCTCCGAGGGTT
>CAMDCQ010000215.1 GCA_945890595.1 Chitinophaga pinensis | reverse complement strand
TGGTTACAGAACTTAAGATAAGGATAAGCGTCATTAAAGAAACGAAGATCAGCGGTAAGTGCATACCATGAAAATCCATGACACCAAAACCAGGAAAGTGATTAAATACTAAATCCGGTGATGGCCAGTGACTCTCACTAAAAATACCTGTTTCACCCATTTTCTGAACAAAATAATCGGTATGATCGGCATGACCTTCTGCACCGTGTGCTCCATGCGCAGCAGCCTCTGGGGTATATTTATTGATTAAATTATCAGCGAAGGTAAAATCAATTCTACCATCTCTCATAGGAATTCCGTCTGCCTCCAATTTAGCTGGAGTAACTTCTTCGATAAAGGTGTCTGTAGACGAAAAGCTATAACGAATAGCTCCATAAGCCGTTAGCAAAGAAGAGAATGTAAATGCATCAGAAAGTAGGAAAACCCACATCATGAGTTTACCGTAACTTACTTTAAACGGAGAGTTTCCTCCTCCCCAAGTGCTTGATTGTGATATTGTTTGTGTTGACATTGGTTAAAAATCGGGTGCAAAATATAAAAACAAATACAAATAAACCCATAAAAGACCTACGAAGTGCCAATAAGTATTGCACATGTCAATACTCAAGAGGTTTTTCTTGTGAACTTTAGCGTTTAACGTCTTAATATAGGTAGATATCAGGAAGATAATTCCTGCTAAAATATGTACTAAATGTATGGCTGCAATGGCAATTAAAAAAGAAGCAGATACTTTTTCACCTTCTTTAGGATTTACAAAATACAAACCTTCTTCTTCCATTACCGTCCATCCCCAATATTGCGATAGCGTAAAGGCTATGGCTAGAATTATCGTGATAACTAGACCTAACTTTACGTTTCCAAGTTCATCCTTTTGAGCAGAACGGTATGCAAACCACATACTTAAAGAACTCAGTAAAACAATGAGTGTAGAATATAAAAAAACGGTGGGAATGGGGAAGTCAAACCAATTGCCATCGCCTCGTCTTACGATGTATGCGCTGGTAAGTCCAGCAAATAGCATTAAGATTCCTAATAATAACAACCAAAGACTGAACTTTTTAGGATGTACGCCGGAGTATTCTACTTCTTCTTTCATATTAAATTATATCTTATCTACTAATAACGATATAAGGACCAAAGGGTTGTAAATTATCGATGCAAACATCAAAATTTTTGCATCTGCCATAGACAAAGATCTATATAGTTTGACTGCCAAGATAGTTAGCGCTAGCGAACTGGCCGTGATAACAATGCCACTGGCCCAACCAGCCATACCAATAAGGTAGGGGATAACACTTACGGGAATGAGTAAAGCGCAAGATAAAATAATCAATAGTGCAGAGGCTTTTGATCGCGCTGACTTCAGAGGAAGTAGTCTGTAACCCGCTTTTTTATAGTCGTCATCTAATATCCACGCAATAGCCCAAAAATGAGGAAATTGCCAAATAAATTGTATTAAAAACAATATGCCTGCAATGGCCGAAAATTTACCTGTAGCGGCTACCCAACCCAATAATGGGGGAATAGCACCCGGAATAGCACCTATATAAACCGCCACACTCGATACTCTTTTGAGTGGGGTGTAGATGAATGCGTAACTAATTAATGATCCAATACCAAGTATCGCAGCATATTGATTAAGAAAAGTTCCGAGTAAATAAACACCAACGATGCCTGTAACCGTGCAAAAAATAGCAGCCTCCAGCACCGTCATTCTATTTTGGGCAAGGGGTCTGTTTTCGGTACGTGTCATTAATACATCAAAGTTTTTTTCAACTATTTGATTTAATCCGTTGGAAGAGGCAACAACTAGAAATCCGCCAAGTATGAGTGCGTTAAGTTCCGTCCAATTGATTTCACCACTCATTCCAATTAGATATCCTAAAACGGAAGAAAGAACTACGGTAAACGTCAGTCTAAATTTAATCAACTGATTGTAGTCGCTTAATTTAGCTTTGATGCCTATAGATTCGGTTTGTAGTACAGTTGATTTCAACTCGGTTATCGCTCTGATTTTGATGTGCTTATAAAAGCAGTGCAAATATAAAATTGTAATACAAATATGGCTGCTCCAAAACTAATATGGAATAGTTTTGAAATGGATGCAGTTTCGGGCAATAAAGCCATCGGACCGAAGACTAATTGTGCAACGGAAAGCATGGCAATCCATTTAATGTATTGGATTGATGGATAAGTGTTTGGAATTTTAATAAGCTGATAAATAGCAATCACAGAGGTGAGTAAACCCAACAAACCGTGGTATTGAAATGTTGGTGCTAATGCACTCGTTTTTTCTCCAAAATGCAAACCGTTAGATAATACATCATAAAGTTCTCTTAACTCAGCACCCAAAATCACCTGAACGGCAATAACTAGCATCAGAAAAAAAGTCATTCGTTTCTGTCCCACTGTTAAATGGGTAGATGGGAAAGGCTGCGCAAAATGTCTCGCCACGATAAAAAAACAGATAGATGCAAAAGCAGCAATAAAATGAGCGGTTACAATTCCACCAATTAAATTAGAATTAACAACTACAGCTCCGAGCAACGCATTTAAAAAAACAAGAACAAAACCAAGTCCTGTATAAAAGAATACCTTTTTATTCGTTCGTAAATAGGGAAGTGATAAGGCGAAACACCCAAAAACAATCAACCCCGTTACGGCACCCCAAAGCCTGTTTATATATTCAACGTACGCTTTTAAAACATTAAATTGGTGGGACTCATTTAGGGAAGAATGATTTTCTATTTCTGCTGCTTTCTCATCCAATCCTATTTTTTTTAAGATGGAAACAAAACGAGCTGTTTTTTGGATACGTTGTTCCTTAAAGAAATCTTCATAATCGGCGGGTAATGCACTTTCAGAAATAGGTGGGACGTACTCTCCAAAGCACTTGGGCCAATCGGGACAGCCCATACCGCTTCCTGTACTTCTTACGAGTCCGCCAATCACGAACAGTAAGAAGATAAAGAAGATAGAAAGCCAGTTTAATTTTAAATATACAGTGTTTCCCATTCTGAGATTATTCTAAATGTGATTAATCAAAAAAGCCATTCACGAGGTGAATGGCTTTTCGTATCTCATCTTAAACCGTTCGTGGTTTAAACCAATTTCTAAGTAAGGTGAAAAAGTCTGCTGTTTCTCTTACGGGAGAATCTTTGCGTGCTGGATCAACAGAGGTATTCTTTTCGAATAATTCTTCTGCACTATGCTCATCCGGAATATTTTGTGGCATAAAGTCAGCTTCGTGCGCTGGATTACTGTAGTCATAAGCCCAACGATAAACTGTAGGGATTTCTCCAGGCCAGTTTCCATGTATTCTTTCTACGGGTGTAGTCCACTCTAGAGTATT
>CAMDCQ010000214.1 GCA_945890595.1 Chitinophaga pinensis | reverse complement strand
TCAGGGTTTATCGGTATATTATATTTTGCCAGGTTGCCGAAATAGAGTTTTCTCACGATGTTTCCTATGTGAGCGCCTAGATCAAATGGGAGTTTGTCTAGTATTTTAGCTGTTTTCTGAATAGGTCTACCAAATAAATCACGGGGTACGATACTCAGCTTACTGCGTATCGAAATACCCACGTTTACGTTATGTTCTGCTAGGTCTAAAGCTATCTCCGCACCGGTATTTCCCATGCCTATAATTAGTACTCTTTTATGATGGTAGGGTGTGGCGTTCTTGTACTGACTTGCATGAATTATCTCCCCTGTAAAAAGTTCTTGACCTTTCCAATTAGGAATATTAGGAATACGGTTTATGCCCGTAGCTACAATTACATTTTTAGCTATGAGGAGCTCGTCTCCACAGCGCACATGCCATTCATTGCCGTGTTTACTAATATGAGTTGCTTTCGTATGGTAGCGAGGTTTAATGTCCCAATGAGCCGCATACCACTCATAGTAGGCTATCAAATCAGACTTAGGAATGTATGTCGGATATTCGTCTGGAAATGGCATAAAGGGTAAATGCGAGTACTCTTTGACAGTATGTAAGAGGAGTCTATCATAATGTGCCTGCCATTTAGATGCGATATGATGACTTTGTTCAATCAAATAAAAGTCTTTTTTAGCGTGACGCAGTGCGCCCGCTATCGCCAAACCCGCAGGACCAGCACCGATAATAAGATTTTGAATCATACCATGCGAAAATACTGATTTGAACGATTTAGGACGACATGGCACTAAGTAATCCGTCTGATAACGGAGAGGCTTAGGTTAGTTTAAGTTTTTTTTCTGTTTATTTGGCAAACCAATGGAAGAGCATAAAATAATAGGTAATAATGAACTCAATATTTGGGAGGCGTTAATCCCCATTATAGCACTCGTAAGCATGCTCGCTTTTAATGTATTTGTCTTTAGAGACGATGCCATAAGTGGGAGTAATCAATTTATCTTACTTATGGGAGGTGCTGTGGCAGCTTTAGTAGGGTATTTTAATAAAGTGAGTTTAGATACCATGCTAGATAATGTTGGGAGTAATCTAAAATCAGTGGCTGGAGCAATTCTTATCTTACTTTTAGTGGGTTCACTTTCTGCAGCTTGGCTTATAAGTGGTGTAATACCAGCTATGATTTTTTACGGCATTAAGTTGATAAACCCCGCTATATTTCTACCTGCTGCGGTAATTATTTCCTCTATTATTTCAATGGCTACGGGCAGTTCTTGGACTACTAGTGCTACTATAGGGATAGCACTTGTTGCAATAGGAAAAGCGATTGGTTTGCCTGCGGGTATGGTGGCAGGTGCTGTAATAAGTGGTGCTTATTTCGGTGATAAAATGAGCCCTCTCAGTGATACCACCAATCTTGCTTCGGCGATGGCAGGTACAAAACTATTTACCCATATTAAGTATATGGCATACACAACGGTTCCCACGATTATAATTACCCTACTAGTATTTGCTGTACTCAGTTTAACGTATGAAGTGGGAGAGGTGCAAGGTACAGACGAATTACTAGCGTCTATTTCAGCTAAATTTAATATTACGCCGTGGCTTTTCTCAGTGCCGTTGCTGGTTATAGTGCTCATTGTAAAAAAAGTAAACCCCGTAGTGGCCTTATTGGCAGGAACCTTATTGGGTTGTATGGCCTGTGTACTTACTCAGCCTACTATAATACGTGATTTTGCAGCAACGCACAAAATCGCTCCAACGTATGCCTTTCTTATGCAATCTATTACGCAGGGAGTTGCTATTGAGACAAGTAATGCTTCGCTCAACGATCTGTTTTCAGCTGGAGGCATGTCGGGTATGCTGGGCACGGTTTGGCTAATTATATGCGCTATGGTTTTTGGAGGCATAATGGAGGCAATCGGCGCATTAGCCCGAATAAGTTCGGCCTTGTTGAGTTTTGCAACATCTGTTTTTGGGTTGTTTGCGAGTACGGTAGCGAGTTGTTTAGCGATTAACCTTACTGCAAGTGATCAGTATTTAGCGATTGTGGTGCCAGGTAAAATGTTTGAAAAAGCCTATAAAGACAAAGGACTTGCTCCTGAGAACTTGAGTAGGACCTTAGAAGATAGCGGCACCGTAACCTCCGCACTTATTCCGTGGAATACATGTGGGGCATACCAGAGTGGTGTACTTGGTGTGGGTGTAAGTGAATATATAGGTTATGCGGTCTTTAATTACCTGAGTCCGTTTATAACCTTAATTTTTGCAGCTTTTAAGATTAAGATTACGCAGCTCAGCAAGAAAGATTAGGAAGTTAAATTAGCTGGGGCTTACCTTTATTAGGAAAAATCTTCGATTTCTAACTTGTAATCATATTGCAAGTCTTCGTGCATCTTATCAATTATTTTTTCGGCTAAGCCTAGTTGCCTGTCATACATATTGGTAAGTACAGTGTTGTATCGGTAAGAAGGATCCATTTGTTTCAGCTTACGGCAAAAGTGTATGGTTAGTGCTGCTTCTGTTTCGAGTTTTTTGGAGTAGCGCACATGCTTTTTTACACCTCGTAAAATCTTGCGAACACTTTTTTTGATGAAATGGTAACTGGTGGTATTGATGTCTTCAAATTGATCATTCATCTCTGCTTTGATGGCTTCTATAAAATGGTCCTCATCATGTTCCTCAAATAGGAGGTAGGTCATGAGTTCCTTATTTTCTATCTTATACTTGGTTATGCGTAAAGCCAATTCTACCAACTGCTCTTTTTCAAGATGTTGGAGTTCTTTTTTGATGGTGGTAACGGTTACAGCTTTCATCAGAATTGTAGGTTAAAACCCAAACAACGATTTAAGCCACGTAACCAACGTAAAATGCGGTATCTTAAATCGGTAGACATTATTTGAATTTAGGAATGGTTTGGCTATAGAGTTTCTCTACTTTTTCGCGGGCCCACGGTGTTCTGCGTAAGAATTTAAGACTACTTCCCATGGTAGGATTCATCGTAAAACAGTTTATTTTGATACGTTCACCTAATCCTTCCCAACCGTAGTACGAAATAAGAAATTCAAGAACTTCTTTTAATTTCATTCCGTGAAGTGGGTTGTTTGGTTGTTCTTGTTCGTTGCCTTCGTTGCGTTTCAATTCGGTTACAAATTTAACTACAAAAAAAGGCTTACCATACGGTAAGCCTTTCAGTTGTAAAATTTTTATTAGTAAATGCTTATACTAAATTTACATTTACTGCACTTGGGCCTTTTTGACCGTCTTCTACTTCGTAGGTAACTTGGTCTCCCTCGTTGATTCTAGTTCTAGTACCTGTTTTGTGTACAAATACATCTTTACTTCCATCTTCTGGAGTGATAAAGCCAAAGCCTTTTTCATCGTTGAAGA
>CAMDCQ010000213.1 GCA_945890595.1 Chitinophaga pinensis | reverse complement strand
CAGGGGAATGCTGCCTACGGTATCTAAATTCAACAGGAAATCAAACTCTTTATTGGTGAATACGGACACCAGCTCTTGTTTGGGAATCTTCCAAAAATCAAGATCCTTCTGATTAAAATAAAAGGTTTTTGCATCTGAAACTAAGTTGTTTGACTCTTTCTCATCATAGAAACCCAGAGACATTACATTTTTACCCAATGACTCAAAGTAGTGAACGATGGCATTTAACGACTGGATTTCGGTGCTTTTTACATCGTACACAATTCCTATCTCTCTTGCATTGCCCAGTGATTGCAGCCTTTCGGGCTTTGTGATTTGCTTGTATTTTACAAGTATACGGAGTGCTATTTTTTCTCTAAAATTTGCCAATGGAACAAAGGTAGCTATTTTAAATTCTGTTTTATTTTAGGGGTGAAAAAAGGTTGGTTGGACTATCGTATTTTTTTTGTAGTCCGCTGACTTCTATTGCACTACTCGCTTATCATATCTGCAAAATCTTCCTCGCTTATCATTTTCACTCCCAGTTTTTCTGCTTTTTCTTTTTTGGCAGGCCCCATGCTATCTCCTACTATGACAAAATCCGTTGCTTTAGAAATCGCACTTACATTTATTCCTCCATTGTCTTCAATGCACTTTTTTAGTTCGTCACGACTAAAACGCGCAAACACACCGCTCACCACAATTTTAGCTCCGTTTAACACATTGCTAGTCAGCTGTTTTTCGACCACTTCAAACACCAGTCCCGCATTTTTAAGCAATTCTATTTCTTCTCTATTTTCAGTGATCATAAAATAGTCTATTACACTTTTTGCTATTACACCGCCAATTTCGCTCACAGCATTTAAGGTTTCAAAATCCGCTGCCATCACTGCGTCCATTGTTTTAAAATGAAAGGCTAATTTTTTGGCTACCGTTTCCCCTACAAAGCGTATTCCTAATCCAAACAGCACTTTTTCAAACGGTTGACTTTTTGATAAGGCTATGCCTGTTAAAATATTATCTACGGTCTTCTCTTGAAAGCTAATTATTCTCTCATCGCCCGTTGCTTCATTTACGATAGCCTTACTTAATCCTAGGATTTGCTTTTTGTCTAACTGGTACAAATCAGCTACTCTGCGTACCAATCCCGCTTGATAAAGCACATCTATTTTTCCCTCACCCAAGCTATCTACATCCATAGCCTTGCGGCCTATAAAATGCTCTATTCTACCTTTTATTTGTGGTGGGCAGCCCAGCGCATTAGGGCATCTGTATGCCGCTTCACCTTCTTCTCTTACCAATGCCGTGCTACATTCTGGGCATACACTTGCAAAATGGGTTGGCACACTTTCATCACTACGATTGCTCGTATCTACTTCTACTATTTTTGGTATTATTTCACCTCCCTTTTCTACAAAAACAGTATCGCCTACACGCACATCCAGTTGCGCAATAAAATCTGCATTATGCAAACTGGCTCTTTTTACGGTAGTGCCCAGCAACTGCATGGGTTCTAGGTTGGCTACGGGTGTTACCGCACCTGTTCTGCCTACTTGATAGCTTATACTGAGTAATTTACTTTCTGCTCGCTCAGTTTCAAACTTGTAACTCATCGCCCATCGGGGAAACTTACTGGTAAAACCCATTTCTTGTTGCTGCAAACGGCTATTCACTTTTATGACTACCCCGTCTATCTCAAAACTGAGTTTTTTACGTGCACTTTCCCAATGCTCAATAAACGTCCACACCTCTTCTATGCTGTTGCATAACTGAGTAGCATCGTTTGTAGGCAGCCCATACTCGCGCATACGCTGCAGGCTATCCCAGTGGTCTAGCTCTTCTTTGCCGTGCTCTGCCAGCTGATACAAAAATCCATCTAGTGGCCGCTTGGCCACTTCGGCACTGTCTTGCTGCTTGATGGTTCCTGCGGCGGTATTGCGAGGGTTTTTATACATTTCTTCACCATTTTTGGCACGTTCCTCGTTTAACCTTTGAAAGGCAGCTTTATGCATAAATATCTCGCCTCGTACTTCCAGATGGGCCGGATAGTTTCCTTTTAACTGGTGCGGGATACTTCGTATGGTTTTCACGTTTGCGGTTACATCATCGCCTTGTGTGCCATCGCCACGGGTAATTGCTTGACTTAGTTTTCCGTCGGTATAGCGCAGTGCAATGGCAAAACCATCAAACTTGAGTTCTGCCGTATATTGATAGGCAATACCACCTATTAGTTTAGCTACTCGGGTATCAAAATCGAGCAATTCTTCTTTGTTGTAGGTATTGCCCAAGCTAAGCATTCGTGTGCTATGGGGTACCGTATTAAAATTTTTGGTGATATCACCCCCGACTTGTTGTGTAGGACTATTGGGATCTGCAAATTGAGGAAATGCAGCTTCCAGTTTTTCCAGTTCTTTGAGCTTCATATCAAACTCGCGGTCAGATATGCTCGGATTGGCTAATACGTAGTAGTTGTAATTATGCTCTTTGAGCGCTGCGGTTAGTTCTTGTATTTTAGCTTGGGTACTCACTGTGGCGAAGGTACAATTTCACGTAGAACATTGCACCTGGATTACCGCAAGATATTATCAGAAAAACCACATTTGTGTTTAACAAAGGATTTCTGTGTTATACTACTAATTTACATTTAATATTTTTCTGAAATCTCCTCGTTTTCGGGAGGATACTGTTAGCTCAATACCGTTTGGCAAAATGACCACACCAGAAGTAATATTATAATCTATCACTCTAGATATATTAATCATATATGAACGATGTATTCTGCAGAATTGAGGCGATGGCAGCAAATCTTCAAAATAACTAAGTGGCTTAGTTACCACCTCTTTTTGACCATTTATCATATGAAAAATAGTATAGTTTCCTGTTTCAGGAATAATATAGCTAAT
The DNA here is from genome assembly GCA_945890595.1 of Chitinophaga pinensis. Classification (GTDB taxonomy): domain Bacteria; phylum Bacteroidota; class Bacteroidia; order NS11-12g; family UBA9320; genus UBA9320. The sequence continues at coordinate 504 of CAMDCQ010000213.1, read as the reverse complement.
GTCTTCTAATAATATTTTTTTATAGCCAGATGATGACGCTATAATCAGAGAGGAATAATCTGTTGCGTATTTTTGAACTAACTCGGAGAAATGTGCTAATCTGGGGTCCTCCAGTAAATTTTTAGGATCCAACTTATTAATTGCATTTACCAACTCTTCCGAGTCTATTGGTTTTAATAAAAATTCAATAGCTGAATATTTTATAGCCTTTAGGGCGTAATTAGAATATCCCGTAACCATTATAGTGTGAAAATTTACTGTTGGTATTGCTTCTAGCAATTCAAATCCATTTTTACCTGGCATTTCAACATCTAAAAAAACAAGATGAGGATTATGTGTTTTTATAAGTTCAATCCCCATATCCACCGTATTCGCGGAAGCCACTAAATCTACACTGGGACAATATCTGTCCAATAGTAGTTTCATTACCTCCAAGCTATCTTGCTCATCATCAATATGAATGGCCTTTATTTTATTTATTTTCATTGATCAATCAAAACTTTT
>CAMDCQ010000212.1 GCA_945890595.1 Chitinophaga pinensis | reverse complement strand
ACTGTCAAGCAAACCCAAAATGCAATTTTCCATTTATTCATTATTCGTCCTTTTTATGAATGTCAGAATAATTCCGATAAGATTTATTAACCAATGTAGTCCAATGGAAAACATTAAATATACAAGCCAAACAAGTCCAGAGCCGCCTGAACTATTAAAGGTCAAATTGTAAAAGAACAGTCCGCTATAAAGTCCAGCTAATATTAGATTTATCGTTACCGTTTTGAGTCGGTTTTTACTTCTAATTGTCAATGCACCAAGTGTCAGTCCGAAAATCAGATAGCAAAAAAGTAGATATAAATTGTCTTCGCTCATTGTTTACTGTGTCGTCTTTTAAGCGGCCGCATAACGTTAGTATATGCGAACTATAAACAACGAGTGTCGCATATTTTACATATGTACGCCACTAAATATTTTCTCACTTTCGGTAAATATTTGTTGTTTATCCATTCTACATTTACTCATCGTTGTATTTCTCAAAAATAGTATTTTTACAACAAATCCAAAGGACTCATTACGGTTTTATTGTTAATGTTTATCACACGGGTATATATTTCTGTGGTTTTACTACTACTATGGCCTAATGCATTCTGGATCACACGCATACTAACCCCAGATTGCATTAGATGAGTCGCAAACGAATGCCTTAAAGTATGCGGCGTACTCCAAGGGTTAGCGTTTGTGTCTTTTACCGCCTTTCTAAAAATATTTTGAACGCTTTTAGCCGTATATTGTCCTCCGTCCTGTCCTTCGAATAACCAGTATGAGGGCTTATGCAGTCTGTAATACTCTCTTAAAATTCGAAGCAACATCGGACTCAGAACAGTGTGTCTATCTCTTTTCCCCTTAGAGTCCTTTATAAAAATAAATCCTTCGTCGCTGCGTATATCCGTTACCCGCAGCCGAATCAGTTCGCCTAGCCGCAATCCCCCGCTATATATGGTGTACAGTATAGCCTTGTGTTTTATGTTTTGTGGCGAGTTTATAATGGCTTTCACTTCTTCCTTGCTTAGTACGTTAGGCAAGTCTTTACTCTTTTTGGGTCGTGTTATATTATAATATTCTCGCGGCTTGCCTAGTGTATGCTCGTAATAGCTCTTTATGGCATTTATTACACTGTTTTGCTTTTGCTCACTTATTTTATATTTACTTACCAAGGTATACACAAAGCCTTCGATCTGATCTTTGGTAACATTGTGCAAATCAGCATTTTCAAAGTAGGAGAAAAACTGCACCAAGTTTCCTTGGTAGGTATTTATAGTATTTGTGCTTAGCCCTTTTAGCACCAGTTTTTGGTAATTTTTATCTAGCTCGTTTTGGCTTTTTTCGGAAAGTAAGACCTTAGGTTGGGCAGGCGTGGTATCTGTGTCCTTGACTACCAATTTGCCTTTAAAGAGCTTTCTCACCTCTTCCTTATTTTCCTCCGTATTCACAATACTCCATAGCTTTTGAGTAGGGTGGTAGAATGAAGTGTTGAGCTGTTTGAAAGATTCTCTTTCCGTTTTAAGCTCATACGGTATGTGTATCTTTATTCGCTTGCTTTTGGGCAGTGGTTTGTAGATGGTAATCTTTTGATTTATAGAGGATTGAGATGTTTTAGCTGCTTTCATACCGTGAAAATCGTAGAAAACAGGGATTAAATCAAGAAGAATTATGTTTATATTTATTATTAACCGTTATTAACGGATAGGCTATATTCGTTACTATACATCGGCCTTACCATGATAAAATGTAAAATATGTAAAAATGAAATGAGCGGAAGGTCTGATAAGCTGTTTTGCTCCATAAAGTGCAAAAATTACTACCATATACACTTAAGGCACGCGAGTAAAAAAGCCGCTATACGCATAAACGAGTACCTCAAACGAAACCATGGCATTCTACTAGAGCAGCTAGGTAAGAATAAAACACAAGTGAAAGTTTATCGGAATGTACTGGCGGATAAAAAATTTAGATTCAAATACCACACGCACACTGCGGTAAATAGCAATGGCAAAACATTTCACTACATCTATGACTTGGCTTGGATGGAATTTAGTGATGATGAAATTTTGATTATTAGACAACGATAATCACCTAGTTTCGACTCTCTACAACCCTAAACTAAGCAATTATCATTGTTTTATCTAATTAGCAGAAATCCAGCAGTTGTAAATAGCTATAATGCCAATTTAGTTTTTAAGTGCCGTATAAATAAATTGAGTTTATCGAAGGTTTGTAAAGGCGATAAATCATTGCATAGCCCGAGCTATGGTATTATTTTTTAACGAATAGGAATTGAGTGAAAAACGATTTATATGCGGCAATTGAAAGCTATTTTGGTCTAAACTAATGGCAGCTATGCATCCCGATAAATCAGACTTAACCCCCACTGCCATTAACTTTCATAGAATGGCAGAAGAATACAACTGTATCACAGTCACAGATGACTTTGTGATTATAAACCGCTGTGATGGCAAGATGTGTTACTTTGATTGGGTTACAGGCGATGTGTTATTTTTTCAAAAAATAGAACTACAGCGCTACGAATAGCACATAATAAAGTGAAGCCGTATTTTTTTTGTATCCTAACGTATTGAATAAAACAGCAACACCTCCCTCAAAACCCCTTCATGAGCTCCCCAAATTCCCATACATCCATAAATGAATTGTACATAGGCACAGGAGCTAAGCGTATTACATTGGGCTGTCGCCAGTCGGCTATTACATCTCGTTCTGTAAGGTAATCAAAGAGTGCTTTACCGTTCTCATTAGTTAGCATACTCAGTTGGCAACCACGCTCGGCCGGAGTTATTATCTCAAACTCTAGCTTATCATTAGACGCTTGTGCATCCATTACTACGTGTTCTAAAAAGGTATTTAATAATTTGCCTTTGGCTACAAGTGCGTCCATTCCCACTTCATCAAACATATCGAGCGATGCCTTATGTGCTGCCATAGCCAGTACGGGAGCATTACTTAGCTGCCAGCCTGCTGCTCCTGGCTCAGGTATAAAACCTTTTTTCATTTGAAAACGCTCACTTTCCTTGTGTCCCCACCAACCTGCTAGTCGCGGAGTATCCGGATTATTGCCGTGCTTCTCGTGCACAAAAACACCACTTACACCTCCAGGGCTACTGTTTAAATATTTGTAGGTACACCACGCAGCAAAATCTACATTCCAGTCGTGTAGTGCCATTTTTATATTACCGGCTGCATGTGCACAATCAAATCCTGCATAGGCTCCTATGCTGTGTGCCGCTTCTGTAAGTACTTTTATATCAAATGCTTGACCCGTATAGTACTGTACCCCGCTAAAAAACACCAATGCACACTCTTCTCCTACCTCTTTTATTTTGGCTACTATATCTTCTGTACGCAGCACATACTCACCTGCTCTTGGGTTTATCTCTACC
>CAMDCQ010000211.1 GCA_945890595.1 Chitinophaga pinensis | reverse complement strand
CCCCTTTTTTGTCGTCAAGGATTTTTATCTTCGCCGAGGTTTGATACACATTAGGCGTGTAGCGGAGATATACATGAGCTATTGCTAGTGAGAGTAGGACTCCGACTACAAACCATTTCCAAAAACCCAGGTATTGGTAAACCGTTTCTAAGATATTTATTTCTTCTTCTTGCGGTGTATTGTCAAAATTTTCCATAGAGTTTATCGGATTAGTAAGGCGTAGGTAGTAAATAAAATGGATATAACGGAGAGTACGGTACTGGTATTCCCAATGAAGCCGGCGCTTTTCACCTTTACCTCGTTGGGGTGTACATAGATGATGTCGTTTTGCTTGATGGTATAGTAGGGTGAATTAAACCAATCCGTTTGGGTTAGGTCTATTTTATGGTATTTACGCACGCCCTCTTCTTCGCGTATCAACCATACTTCTTTACGGTTGGCTCCTAAGGTCACATCACCAGCATAGCCAAGGGCTTGGGGTAAGGTGATGTACTGCTCCGAGTAGGTAAATGTACCTGGATTGGCTACTTCGCCTAATATTGTAACTTTGGCATTTAGAACACGTATCATGACATTTGGATTCACCAAATGTCCATTCTTTTCCAAAACATTTACTATCGCTGCCTCAAGCTCTTGCAAAGTCTTCCCTTTAACATGCATATATCCCAATATAGGCAACCCAATGGTTCCATCAAGATGAACCAAGTACCCTTGTAAACTTGAAAGATTAATATTGGTTATGTTAGCTTGACTTCCAATCGAATAATTGTATGGTATTGCTGTTTCAGGATTCAACGCACTAATCTTAATATCCAGAACATCATTCATTTCAATTTTTCGAGGGGTATAAGACACCTCAGCTTGCAGGCTTTCGTCTAAATCTTGAAATAAAATTTGATCTTTCTTGGTAGCACACGAGGACAAGAGTCCTGCAAATAGCCCGAAAAATACCATGAATATGAAATAGCGATGGTTCATTTGAGTTGTATGAAATATGGTCAATTTTAATTATGCAAACCTCTTTGGGCGGCAAAGTACTTTATAGCTTGCAAAATTAGTCCAAATAATTAAAGATTTGCCCCTCTCTCTGGTTAAAATACCTTGGGATGTCGCACATTCTATTAAGTACGATAGTTTATAGATCTAGGTATAATTGTCATCTTTTTAAACACTGCTCCTAGGCAGTAACGACAATCATACCCATTTAATCCTGATGAAAAAATCTTTACAGAGACTATTTTCTTATGTGCTATATTTACATCATGAATATGTCTGTAATTGATTCTGGATGCTTCTACGCAACCATAAAATCGTTATCTCAGCATGTAAATTGTTCTTAAAAGAGAGGTAGTCAAGATTAAGCCGTGACGTAATATACTTATGAAATGAGGCCTCTTCTGAGTACATCGATGATGCATTGTTCTTTAGTGTGAAGAAAGACAAAATGATTGATTTGCAAGAAATGGCTCGCACAAGAATGTGCCCAATTAAGACGAATTAGTTTATAGTAGACTTTGAAGCGTTGAAGTGAGATGCCTTCGGATTTCGATAGTCAAGTGCAACAATTTGAACCAAAGAATCTCTTTTTATTAACGAATTAATTTATTCTTGAATAAACGTTTCAGAGTAATGTGGATACGTGCTCAGAAAAAAGACGTAAGCTACACCTAACTGATAATGGCAATAAACGTTTTTAATATAATGCTAACATCTTGTCTGAAGCATGCATTTTCTACGTAATCTAAATTAATTCGAAGTTTTTCAGGTAAAATTTGTTCTGTGTAGGTTTTTTCTACATCACCTGACGCAGAAAGAAGTAAGCTTTCATCAATAAACTTTAAGGAAGCTAAATCTGTTATGCCAGGTTTTACGGATAAAACTTTAGCAAATTCTCCTGTATAAAACGACTCATATTTAAATACTTCTGGTCGTGGCCCAACGATACTGATATCACCAAACAAAACATTATAAAATTGAGGTAGTTCGTCCAGTTTGTATTTTCTTATCCACTTCCCTGTTTTAGTAATTCTAGAATCGTTGTTGACCGTTAGCAACTGTTTGGTTTTTCCTTGATTTACATACATACTGCGGATTTTTAAAATTTCAAAAGGTTTAGCATTTCTCCCCATTCTTTTTTGTTTAAATAGAAAACCACCTTTAGACTCAGCGTTTACCAGAATGATAAGAACACACAAGATAGGTAATGTAAAGATAATCGCTGCCAAAGAAATGACTATATCTAAGACTCTTTTAAAGAAAAAACGATACATTTTAGTCTAAATTAAGAACTTCTTTTACAGCGGAGGCAATAGTTGCACATACTTGATCAACATCTTCATCCGTCAATTGAGGATATATTGGCAACGAAATTTCATTTACATAATTGGCATATGCAGTTGGGTATTGATCTATATTGTAACCCGACTCTTTAAAAAACGTTAATAATGGTAGTGGAGTAAAATGAACATTTACGGAAACACCGTTAGCAATTACTTTCGTCATAATTACATCTCTTTGATCTTCAGTTGCATTTTTTATCCTTAACATATACAGATGATAAGACGATTCTAAGTGATCTACCTTAGAGGCTGGAGGAATTGCCCAATCATGTGAATCAAAGAAGTCGAAATATCTCTGAAAAACTTGTTTGCGTCGGTGCAACGTGTCGCTATAGATTTTTAGTTGTTCAATCCCAATAGCTGCACAAATATCTGGCATATTAGCTTTCAGTCCTTGCAGTACAATGTCGTATTTCCAGTTACCAGAGTTTGTCTTGCTCATAGCATCTTTGGTTTGACCGTTTAAACAATGCAATCTAATTTGGCGATCAATAGGCTCTAAGAATTCAGACTCATTGAAACAAATTGCACCACCTTCAGCTGTTGTTAAGTTTTTAACGGCATGAAAGGAGTAAATGGTAATATCCGCATCGTGATAGCCCAGCGAACCATTATTTTTAGCTCCGAAAGAATGTGCTGCATCTGCAATAATTATAGGTCGATTGAAAATCTTTTGGGCTGGTGTTGATGCCGCAAATTTTTCATTATTAGCTTCAACTATATTTTTGACTTTTTGATAATTTACTGGTAATCCAGCTATATCTACTGGCATAATTGCTTTTGTTTTTGATGTGATTGCAGCGGACAGATTGTTAACGTCCATCAAACAATTATCATCAACGTCGACCATAACAACTGTAGCGCCAAGGTTCATCGCAGCTAAGGCTGTAGCAGCATAGGTATACGCAGGAATTATAACTTCATCGCCGGGTCCAATTCCAAACCATTTTAAAACCACCATAGCACCCGAGGTCCATGAATTAACGCAGATACAGTTTTCTACATTAAGGTAATCTTTAATATCGTTTTCAAGTCGTTGAACCTTAGGCCCGCTAGTAATCCAACCGGATCGCAAGCTATCTAAGACTTGATTTTCGATATCTTCATTAATAAGTGGTGGGGA
>CAMDCQ010000210.1 GCA_945890595.1 Chitinophaga pinensis | reverse complement strand
AGATAAGTAAAGCGACACTGGCTATTGCGTATGCAGAGAGCATTTACCCCTTCGAAACCTATTACAAGATTAAAAAAGCAGAAGTATACATTGCACAGCGTAACATTAATGGCGCTGTTAAGCTGCTTGAAAAGTACCGGACTATTGAGCCCCAAAATCCTGAAATAGCAACACTTCTAGGCGATTGCTACAGCTTAAGCCTTCAATACAAACGGGCTATTGAGTGCTACATGTTTTCACTTAATCACGATACGCAAAACGAAGAAATACTACTACGTCTGGCACGGGTTCACTTTGCGATGGGTAACCATAAAAAAGCAAATTCGTATATCAATGCAATACCTACAAATTACATTTATGATGAGTTGAGTATTCAAGAGTTTATTAAACTTTTTTTAGACTACAACCAAAATGCAGAAGCCATACTTTTCTTAGAAAAAGTCATAAATGAAGATCCCTATAATTATAGTGCATGGTACTTTAAAGGCTTAATCTATCAGCGCATGGAGGAATACGCTGAATCCGTAAATGCCTACGAATTTTGTATCGCCATAGACGAAACTAACACACTTGGTCACTTGGGCAAAGGCAATAGCCTCATGGAAAGTAATGATTATAACGCTGCCATAGAATCATTCACACTTTCGTTGGATAATGACGAAAGTGATGCGGAAGTTCTTTGCAACATTGCAGAGTGTTACGAAAACTTAAAAGATGATAAGGGTGCCAAGTTTTATTATGAAAAAGCAATTAAGCTAAACCCTAATATATCGGATGCCTACTTTGGTATGGCCATGATTTATAAGCGAAAAACAATGTGGAAAGATGCTAAAAGGTGTTTACATAAGGCCATAGATATCGACCAATACGAAAGCATGTACCACATTGAACTGGCAGAGTTATACTTAACGTTGGAAGACGATACACTTTGCTACTACCATTACAATTTGGCGTATGAGTTAGATCCCGAAACTGTTGAGATTTTATTAGATTTCGCCCATGCAAAATTCGAATTTGACGATATAGATGACGCCATTGAACTCTTACTAGAAAACTTAGAAGACCATGACGAAGATCATCGCTTGTATTACAGGATTGCATCCTATAATTTCCTAAGAGGACATTATGAAAAAGGCTATAATTTCTTGCATGCAGCTCTAAAAATGAAGGCAGACGAATATCTTTTACTATTTGAATTTGCTCCTTTTTTAGAAAACGAAAAAAACGTTTCAAATATCATAGATTTGTACACGAAATAAACCAATGATTAATACCGAATTTAATTTAACTAACATCCCGCAACGTACCACAAAACCAAGAGAATCTGGCCTAACAATGGTCATGGATAAAGGTTTGAGTTGCAGAGAAGCTGAAGACTTTTTAGAAGTTTCAGCGGATAAAACCGACATTTTAAAACTGGGTTTTGGAACCAGTGCCGTTACGCCAACTTTACAACGTAAAATAGACATCTATAAAGAAGCCAATATTCCGATTTACTTTGGAGGTACTCTGTTTGAAGCATATGTTATTCGTGGTCAATTCGAAGATTACAAGCGTCTTTTAGATAAGTTTAAAATGACACACGCTGAAGTATCCGACGGTAGCATTGAAATATCAGAAGAGGAAAAATGTGGTTATATAAGATCATTAGCAAAAGACTTTACTGTGCTTAGCGAAGTAGGAAGTAAAGATGCTGAAAAAATCATTCCTCCGTATAAGTGGATAGCTATGATGAAAGCAGAAATAGAAGCCGGAGCTTGGAAAGTTATTGCAGAAGCCAGAGAAAGTGGCACTGTAGGCATTTTTAGAAACACAGGTGAAGTTCGTTCAGGTCTTATAGAAGAAATTTTACAACACATACCATTGGATACTATTCTTTGGGAAGCCCCTATTAAAACGCAACAAGTGTGGTTTATGAAGCTATACGGTCATAATGTTAATTTAGGAAACATTGCACCTAACGAAGTAATTCCACTAGAAACATTAAGACTTGGCCTTCGTGGAGACACGTTTGACCAGTGGTTATAGATAATAATCTTTGGGACTAGGATCAGGGTTTCAACGTACCCAGTACCCTAAAAAAAGAGAAGTCCGTTATCATCAGATAACGGACTTCTCTTTTTTGGCTCGAATGCGATACCTCAGCATGCTATGTATTCAATATTTCTCAAATCGCATGTTTATGCTCAAGCGGAAGTAGTTATCATTTACAACTACAAAAACTTGCTCATTCCTATCGAAATAAAATCAGGTAAAGCGGGAAAGCTGCGTTCGCTAAACCAGTTTGTAGATAGAGCACCACATCCCTATGCAGTGCGTATGTATGCCAGTGAGTTTAGCATAGAGAAACACAAAACACCTAGTGGAACATCTTTTTATCTGATGAATTTACCGTATTACTTAGCCACCTATATCGACTTGTACTTAACCTTTTTTGTAACTAACTATAAGCAAGGATTATGACCGAGCCACCAACCTAGACCAAGTGCTCCCCATAGAAGGCGTGTACATCCATATGTATGGCAAAACGACTACCTCACCAGATAGAAAACTGGGTCACTTTACTGTGCTGGCAGATACACGAGCAGAATTGGTGAGCAAGATGGAGTAGGTGAAGGGTTTGCTGGGGGGTGGTAGGGGCATAAATACAAAAGACCCGCCGGAGCGAGTCTTTTATCATCTATTCATTTAACAACTATCTTATTGCTTCACAAATCTTAGATACTTATAACCTTTAGGAGTAGCAAGTCTTACAAAATACAAGCCAGCACTAATTCCAGAGACGTTATAAGCTGCCTTGTAATCTTTAAGTTCAAAACTTGAAATCACCTTACCATCTAAATTTAACAAATCCACAGTACTATTTTCAATATCTGACTCTACATTCAGTAAATCTGAACTTGGGTTTGGGTACACTGTAAACGCGTAGTCTATTTCTTGATCATCATTCAATTTTTCTGATATTTTCGATTTAATTTGATTTGATTTATATTTATTAGTATTTGTACAGAAACTTGCAAGTTCAGTCTTGTCAACTTCATCAAATTCCTGAAAGTTATAAAAATCTTTTTTTATACTTAGACTAATTACATCTGAAACTTGTGAGGGCTCAACAATCTCTATGTCATCATACGCTTCGACTACTGCTGTATATCCTGGCTCAACCCATAGATTCCCTGAAATTTTGACACTTTGAGCCTTTACATAAATTACGTTTCCTATTACCTCTGGTATGTAATTACTATTTGTAGTGACATATGAATTTATTTGACCAGAAAGCTCCAACTCCCCAACCCGATATTGCATAAAGTTCCCTAAATTAGCATTAGAAATGTACTCACCTTTTGTATCTATATAATCAACTGAATTCTCAGAATCAAAAAGTAAATATGTAAAAGTATGTGTAGTGTTCTTGTCTGTATTCCCAAATCCTTTGGACTGAAAATACATGTCCGCCATGATTTTAAAGGT
>CAMDCQ010000209.1 GCA_945890595.1 Chitinophaga pinensis | reverse complement strand
TAGCCGAAGCAGCAGATTTACAGTCTGCCCCATTTGACCGCTCTGGTATCTCCCCAGAAAAAAAAAGAGCCGCCTATTGGACTCGAACCAACGACCGGCTGATTACAAATCAGCTGCTCTACCAACTGAGCTAAGGCGGCAATATGCTTAAAAAATAATAGGATGTGTCAAAGAACTAAATACTTTCCATCACCCATCTAATTTTAAGGTGGGCAAAGGTAAGTATTTTTTTAAATGTACAAATCCTTTCTTATAAATTTTTTAATAATTTTTTCTGTTGAGCTTAAACAGTACCTAATCTCAATGTATCGACAAGCTGTCAACCCTCCCTTTATAGCGCTTTACCGCTTTTTTTAAAGATTCTATAGCTAGGTCTGTTGCGGCTTCAAAAGATTGAGAAGTAACCGTTTGAATGAAGCTATTTTGCTTAGCATTTAATTTTATCTCTATTGTCTTGTTCTCTTTTACGGAGCTATTCTCCACTTTCAAGAAAACTTGAGCATCAATTATACCCGAATAAAAGGTCTCTAATTTCTCTAGTTTTTTACTAATGTAACCTTGTAATTTTTGATCCGCTTTGAAGTGAATTGCTTGAATTTGTGTGTTCATGTTTTTGTTAAATTAAGTTTACGTAAAGAGTTACTAATCTGAAAAAGGGTGTGTATTCTTATATACTTTTTTCAGTTGACCAATGTCGTTGTGCGTATATATTTGGGTAGCGCCTAAACTAGAATGACCTAGAAGTTCTTTTATCGCATTGATATCTGCACCATTCTGCAACAAGTGCGTCGCAAAAGTGTGCCTAAGTATGTGCGGGCTTCTCTTACCTAAGTGCGTTCTATCTAGTGATTTATTTACCAAATTATAAAGCCATTTTTCTGACAACTTGTTCCCATCGAATTTACAAAAAAATATTTCTGTATTTACATTAAACTCAGCTTTTATTTTTAGAAATGAATCAAGCTGTCTGGACAACTCCTTTCCAAATGGAATTATACGTTCTTTTCTACCTTTTCCTAGCACTTTCATTTCCCCATTGCTCAAGGATATACTAGCATGTTTAAGACCTATAAGCTCAGACCTTCGCACGCCGGTGTGGTAAAAAGTACTAATAATTCCAAAAGCCAATGCTGTGTCATAGTCTACCACAGCCGCTTCCAGTTCATCGAGCAGATTATGCATCTCCGAAACTTTGACAAAAGAGGGGATGCGCTTTTTGACTTTTGGAAGCTGAACCTCGATGGATATTGCTGTCGGAATCGCTCCTTTAAGAAATAAAAACTTGGCAAAAGACCGAACAGAGCTAACTTTTCGATGAATAGATTTTGCAGATATTTTTTGAAGTGACAAAAATCTGATCCAACGACGCACTGATTTACTATCAGGCACCAATTGCTCAAGATCAGATTTTACAAAGACCTCGTATTGTACGAGATCTGATAAATAAGCATCACATGTCAGTAAGGAATAATTCCTTTCCTTATGCAAATACGCATGAAAATCATGTATTGTTAAACTACTGGCACCCATTAAACAGTGCCAATATACCACAGAAGTGGATTAAAACAAAATACTAGTTACAATAACCCTTATTTAGGATTATTAAGAGACTGCTTGTATCTAGCTTTAATAACCATCTTTCGTTTTACAACTGATGGTTTGATAAACTGTTGTCTCTCTCTCAATTCTTTCACAACCCCAGTTTTTTCGAATTTCTTCTTGTACTTTTTGAGGGCTTTGTCGATTGTATCGTTTTCTTTAAGATTTATTAATAGCATTTCTATAAAAAGGACTGCAAAACTAAAATTAATATTGAATAACCGTTCTACTATTTTAAAATTTGGCGAGAAATTACGATTTTTTGTATTTCTGAGGTTCCTTCTCCAATGGTACAGAGCTTAGAATCTCGGTAAAACTTCTCTACTGGAAAGTCTTTTGTATACCCATACCCCCCAAATATCTGTACAGCCTCCGTACTAGCCCTTACAGCTACCTCAGACGCGTAGTACTTTGCCATTGCACTTTCTTTGGTTAGTGGCTTACCTTCATTTTTAAGATAGCATGATTGATCTATAAGAAGTTGGGCTGCTTCGATTTCTGTGGCCATATCAGCAAGTTTAAAACTGATTCCTTGAAACGAGGATATTGATTTACCAAACTGCTCTCTTTCTTTACTGTATTGCAGTGCAGCTTTAAAAGCTCCTTTGGCAATCCCCAAAGACAACGCTGCTATTGATATTCTACCTCCATCTAGTATTTTCATGGCTTGAATAAATCCGTCACCTAGCTCTCCAAGCACGTTCTCATCTGGAACAAAACAATTTTCAAAAATCATTTCTGCCGTTTCAGATGCGCGCATGCCTAGTTTATTTTCTTTTTTGCCCCCCTTGAACCCAGGAGTCCCACGTTCCACAATAAAGGCAGAAATACCTCTACTATCTAACAACTCTCCTGTACGTGCCAATACGACCGCTAAATTCCCAGAGATGCCATGTGTTATCCAATTCTTAGCTCCATTTAACTCCCAACCACCATCTACTTTTTTAGCTACTGTCTGCATTCGCAATGCATCGCTTCCTGTATTAGGCTCGGTAAGTCCCCATGCTCCTATCCACTCACCCGAAGCAAGCTTAGGGAGATACTTTTGTTTCTGTGCTTCATTTGCAAAATATAAAATGTGACCCGTGCACAACGAGTTATGTGCTGCTGTAGAGAGTCCTATACTTCCACACACTTGCGCAATTTCATCCACCACTGCTGAATATTCAAAATAGCCTAACCCTGACCCGCCATATTCAACTGGCACTAAAACTCCCATAAAGCCTTGTTCTCCCATTTTTTTAAATAATTCTACCGGGAAATGCTGAGACTCATCCCAGTCCATAACATACGGTTTAATGTGTTTAGCAGCAAAATCTTTAGCTGCCTGTCGGATCATATCTTGGGTTTCTGAGGTTTTAAAATCCATTTATTTGTGTTCTAAATCGGATGCAATAATATGGACTCTGAAGATTGAATGAAAATTAGTTTAGGTCTAAATAGGGAATTAGTCTATTAACGTCTTTTCCCTTGAAAATATGCAATTCTTTTATTTCGGAAATTTGATTAAATAAACCGTGCTGCTCTCTAAAATTGACAATTGCATTTGCTTCTTTGTAGTTTAGATAGGGATGTTTCGCTAGCACATCAACGTTGGCAGTATTAATCTTTAAGCGTTCTATTGCATTCGGGTCAAAAAAAAGTTGAGGTAGTAAACTAGTGATAAGTGTAGAGTCCAGTCCTTTTATCTCATAGAGTTGTTGGGAACTATAAAACCCACCATAGAATCCCCTATATCGTAGTATTTTAGAAGCATAGCTTGGTCCTATTCCATTGAGCGTCTCTAACTCCTCTTGTGTCGCTGTATTAATCGAAATGGTTTGTTTTTTTAATTGCTTCCTACCCTTCTCGGCTTCAGATAATTGTAGATTGGAGCTTGACGGTGCAGTATAATTTACCACTATGAAGGGTTCTAATGTTCTGTACACATCGTTTGTGATGCTGTACA
>CAMDCQ010000208.1 GCA_945890595.1 Chitinophaga pinensis | reverse complement strand
AGGCTTTTCGTACGTGACATGTACCGTCTTTTGAATGTGCGGCCAAAAACTAGTATAATTAAGTGCCGTGGGGACTATGTGTAGATCCATCGTAAAATCACTTCGTTTAGCCATTTCGACGGCAATACCTGCTGTTCCATTTTTAAGAGGTCGTATTGCTTTCTCTGGATAAGCCGAACCTTCCGTAAAAATAAGAATTCCATGCTTTAGCTTAAATCGCTCATATAGTTCGTCCATGGTACGTGCATTCCCAGACCTTGCCGTTTTGGCATCGGCATCGCGCGCTCTAAAAATGGGAAGTATACGCATACTGCGCAACATATAATTTGGTTTTGGTTTTAAAAAAGCATCACCACGCGCTAATGTATAAACCCTTCTACCAGAGATATGCTCAAAAATAACTCCGTCAAAAAATGAATTCGGATGATTACATGCTAAAAGAACAGGAACATCTTTAGTGAAATTTTCAATACCGTCAAAATGTATTTTTCTAATCATTACTCCCGTAGGAAGCCTTAAGCTATTCCTAACAAAGTGAAACATCCATTCGTTTACCATCTTATTTTAATATTACTGTACCTAATTGATCTGTTATTTTTTTTCTAGCTTCTTGCAAATTGGCATGTACATTTTGATAAATCGCTATATCTTCCTCCGTTTCCGCCGTTTTGAGTCCCTCCTGATTTTCCAACATTAAGATATCTATATGCTTTAGCTTGATGTAGTTTAAATTATCTACTACTAATTGCTTGTAATTATCCTCATCTGTTTTTATGAACTTTTCATAATTTTCTTCCCAACCTTTACTTAACTGATGTTTAGTTGAAAGCACGTCTGCAGCTAACTTACTACTCTTATGATTGCGGATAAAAAAAAGTTCGTTTAATACTTTGTGCTCTTCCAATTGATTTTTAGCATCCATAAACATATCAGCATATTCCTGAGTTATAGGCCAAATTTCATCCTCATGAAGCTCCTTAAAAATATAGTGCGCCACGCTAACACCTTCTTCAAACTCCTTGTCTGCATGCAAAATTAGCGTCTTTAACAACTGCAACTCTTGATAGTTGGTACTATCTGTTTGCAACGCTGGAGGAGCGTCAAATTCGTTAAAACTAGTAGCGTATCCCATATCAGGGGGTACTAGATTACTGACCGTATTTTCCCTTCTGGTTTCGCGATCCTTTACTTGACGATTGTCTAGTTTAAACCGATTAACCTCATCTACCAATATTCGCTCCGGTATTTCGAGCATGGACGAAGTCTCATTGATAAAGGCAGCTCTCTTGAGCGGATCAGGAATAGCAGCTATATTCTCCGCTATTGTTCTGGCTGTCTCGGCTTTTTTTATAGGATCGTGCCTGTGCTCTCCGAGTTTTAGCTCTGTAATAAGTTCTATGAAGTTTTTTGAATTACTAATTACATGATTTCGGAACTCCGAAACACCTCTTTTTTGTATAAAACTATCCGGATCTTCATCCGCAGGAAAAAGAACTACTTTTACATTCAAATCTGCCTCTAGAAGTGTTTTGATGTGTTTCAAACTGGCATTTACTCCTGCAACATCTCCATCAAACAGCATGGTAATATTATGGGTAAATCGTTTGAGTAGCCGCGCTTGTTCTTCTGTAAACGCAGTACCACTTGCCGCCACCACATTCTCTACCCCGCTTTGGTTTAGGCTAACCACATCCATGTAGCCTTCCACTAAGAAAACTTGATCGGCTTTCCTAATCTCATTTTTACTAATGCTAAGCCCGTAAAGTTCTTTTCGTTTTTCGTAAACTAAGGTTTCTGGACTGTTTAAATATTTGGGAGCCTTGGTGTCTGTTTTTATTATTCTTCCGCCAAAACCCAGCACTTTCCCACTCACATTGTAAATAGGAAAAACAATGCGCTCAATAAACGTATCTCTTAAATTACTTTCCAGCACCCCTTGATCTTCATTTATTTTTTTGACCAAGCCCGCATCAAATAACTGCAGCGCCGTGTAACCATTCTTTAGGCCCTCTTGCAGTAAATGTGTTTTTTCTGTACCCGAAAGTCCGATGTAAAACTTATCTATTGACTGCTGATTAATTCCCCTTTCTGAAAGATAGGGCTTGTAAATAACCTTACCATCTTGGCTTTCGTTTAAACGTTCATAAAAATGGTTTTTAGCAAATTCTAAACAAGCAAAAACACCCTCTTTTGCGATAGCGTCTTCCTTCATTTCACTCACGTCAAGTTGACTCTCTTCTATCAGAATATTATACTTGTCTGCTAGAAATTTGATAGCTAAAGGATACGAAAGGCCTTCGTGTTCCATGATAAACTGAAACACATTACCTCCTTGTTGACAGCTAAAGCATTTAAAAATACCCTTACTCGGAGAGACGCTCATACTGGGCGACTTATCGTCATGAAAAGGACAAAGTCCTTTGTAATTAGCCCCCGCTCTTTTGAGTGTTACATATTCGCCCACCACCTCTTCAATAGGTGCTATGTCAAATATTTTATCAATAATGGCAGGGGATATCATTAGAAGTCACAAAGAAAAGAAATTTCTGTGCACGAACACGTTATTTCATAATTGTAAAATCAATAAGATAAGGGAATTGCTGATTGAACATAGAAACAAGTAATTCTCCTTACATTTGCCCATATGAACCTTGTCCTAAGGATAAAACAAATTGCTAACCAGCATTTTGATGCGATGGTTGCTAACAGAAGACATCTGCATCGCAATCCTGAGTTAAGCTTTGAAGAATTTGAAACCACTAAATTCATCGCTCTAAAGCTACAAGAAATAGGGTATGACTTACAAACAATCACCGAAACAGGGGGGTATGTAGACATACAAGGTAAGAACCCCGAGTCTAAAGTGATTGCGCTTCGTGGGGATATAGACGCCTTACCCATTTTTGAAAAGAATGAGGTCGAGTATAAATCACAAAATGAAGGTAAAATGCACGCATGTGGTCATGATGTGCATACCACCAGCTTACTTGGAGCTGTGCTTATTTTGCATGAATTACGAGAAGAATTTGAAGGTACAATTAGATGCATCTTTCAGCCAGGAGAAGAAAGATTACCTGGCGGTGCAAGTATCATGATAAGAGAAGGCGTATTAAAAAATCCAAATGTCGAATCAATTCTCGGACAACACGTTATGCCGCTAATGGACGTGGGGAAAGTTGGGTTTCGTTCCGGATTGTATATGGCTAGTGCTGATGAAATTTATATACGCGTAATTGGTAAAGGTGGACACGGTGCCCATCCACATCAAAATATAGATCCTGTGATGATTGCCGCTCAAATCATTACACAGCTACAGACTATTCCCAGCAGAAGAGCCAAACCCAGTATCCCAACAGTACTAAGTATTGGTAAGGTAATTGCCGAAGGCAGCACCAATATTATCCCAAACGAGGTCTATATGGAAGGGACTTTTCGTACTTATGATGAGGAATGGCGGGCAACAGCACACCAACTTATAGTGCAAATGTGTAATGATATTTGCAAAGTACATGGCGCTACCTGTGAGGCCGAAGTTAGAAAAGGGTATCCCTTTTTAATGAATGACGAAAAGCTCACTGAAAATGCTAAGCAATGGGCTGCTGAA
>CAMDCQ010000207.1 GCA_945890595.1 Chitinophaga pinensis | reverse complement strand
GCATTGGAGTTTGCACTTTCTGTAAGTATAGCTATTACATCCACAATAGATATATACCATTTTTCGTGGCCTGCATCCCAAAGTGTTCTTACTTGTTTATCTTCAAATAGTTTTATGGCAGTGTCTTTATTCATTGGTATTAGCTATTTTCTGTAATTTTTATTTACTCACTTCTTTATTGTTTTTATAGGTGTTCGTGAATCGCCATTTTTTAACTCTATCTATTTGAACCTTCTACTATGGCGATTTCTTCTTCGGTCAAGTCGTAAACATTATAAATATGCTTGTCAAGCACCTTTTGAATCTCTGTTTGAAGTTGTGTCTTGGTCATACTCAAACATAAGAAAAAAACAATTGAGATGAATTTTTCTTACAGTGAAGCATACGTTTTGCAGCTAACAGAAGTTGCGAACTTCTGAAACGATTATTTTCCGTTAACAATAAAAATTCTTGAGAAAGGAGAGATTACTACAAAATTTGCAATTGTGAGAGACGGCTGTTACCGCTAGTTGTTATTTTCTAATTAGGAATTCAGAAATTTGCTTATTTATATCCGGAACTTTGTTTTTCATAACATCCCAAACGATCAAGTAATTAACTCCGATATAATCATGAATTAATCTATCACGCATTCCAGCCATATTTTTCCATTGAATAGTATTCCATTTTACTTTGAAGTCAGCAGGAATTTTCTTTGTAGCTTCTCCAATAATTTCCAAACTTCTTACCACGGCTCTTTTCAAAGTTTCGTCTTCCATGAAATCTTCAAACAATAAGTTTTCGGTAACAGAAATGATATATAAACATTCGTCGTGAATATGTCTAAGATATTCTTTTGGCTCTTTAGACATATTGAACTTCATTTAAGATTTTCGGACCGATGTATGGACTTAAACCATTCTTAGTGACAACTTCAATTTTTTCGTTTTTAAAGATTTTTTCAAATAGATCATAAACGGCCATATAGTTATCAAAGTTTTCTTTTTCTGGTTCGAAATCAATCAACAAATCAATATCACTTTCGCTAGATTGCTCATTGCGAATATAAGACCCAAACAAGCCAACATTTCGAATACCGAATTTCGAAAGCTTGAGCTTATTAGATTTTAGTGTTTTTAAAATGTTTTCTTTTGTTGTCATTTCAAACTTTTTTCAAATATACAAAAGTTTGTCTTTTGAACTCAGGTCGCCCTACAATGAAGCCTAACGATTTCGGGCTTGGCGAAGGTGGGCTTTTGAATCGAAAACTGTCTACCAGCACAAACGTTTATTTATTGCTAAAATTTTTCTCTTCGCAAATTCCGCCTTTTGGGTAGGTGCCGTTAGTGGCTGTTGTTTTATTCTGTAACATTATAAATTTCAGTAATCCAAAGCAGTTCTCCAGTAACAGCATCAAGGTGATAAACTCTATTCAGCATTTTCTGATCGTTACTTCGGGCGATATAAATAAATCCATTTTCCCAGTTTTCACCGGCTTTGGTTTCCCTTCTTAATCTGTATCCCGGATCTCTATTCAATTTATTACCTTCATCTTTGTATTTCGGTTGCTTTACACGAGTATTTGAGTATCTCAGAGCATTGCCAAAAGGCAGAATCTCTAAACTATCTTGAGGAAATTTATTTGTGATGATTTTTTGAATCTCAGAAATAAATAGTAAATTTTGCTTTTCAATGGTTATCTTATTTTTACCAAATGGGTTGTTTTCAATGTTAACTAAGGTTCCGTTTTCCTTAATAGTGATTAACATTTTCACAGTAAGCGGGACGTTTTTACTTATGAAATTATAAGTAATAATTGCTTCTTTACAATTATCTTGAGGTTCGGTAGAACAAGGTTTATTAGATTCAAAAGTATTTGCATACAAATGCCCTTTTTCACAAGGATTTTGAAGGCAAGACATTGAGAAGTTTTTTGAAAATCCAGTTTCACCGAAAATACTTTTCATAGTACTGTCAGCCAAATATTTAAGACGGATATTGTAATCTGTTATGGTTGGATTTTCAACCGCTGGATACCTTTCTGAATTATTTGCTTTGGATATTAATTCCTTCCATGTTTCGAGTTTTTCCGCATCAGAATGAATTATAAACCCACCACTGACAATGGGTACAGATTTTCTTGTGACAATATTTTTTGAAGGCATAGCAGCTTCAATTATTACCCTATGGTAGCCCTTGGTTAAGTTTTTCAATAATTCCACATAGGCGTAATGGAAGTCGCCTTCTGATGCCGAGAAATCTACTGGGTCTAGGTCAAAGAAAAAGGTAAATAAACCAGTATCTACTTGATTTTTCTCAAAAGCGTGATATGCAGTTGAAACCTTTATTCCGTCAATGTAAAGATTGAATCGGATACCAATCCAAAAGTCGTGGGTGTAATTGAAGTCTCCTTTTTTGTGCAGATTACTATTCTCTATGTCTTTCCAGATTTTATTGATTCCTGAAGGAATATGTAATTTGCATTTAATGTGATCCATCAGGTTAAAGCCATATTGGTGGGCTTCTACCGCATATGTAGCAAAATCTTTTTCATCAGTTACACAATCCAAATATGGTTGCGAGTATGCCGATTGATTTATAGATACATTTTTATCACCAGGTTGTGAAAACAGGTTAATTGTTTGAGATATGAATACTAAAAGGATTAGAATCTTATTCATTGGTTATTTTGTTTTTTTAGCATGTCAGCTAACGGTTTCGGTATAGGCGAGGTGGCGGCTTCGAAGCCAACAAGCTATCCTATAGCACAAATTTAGTGGTTAGAAGACAGTTTCCCAAACTACAATGCAGCCATCTTGTCTATACCGTGTTAGCTGCAGTTTATGCGGTTTTTATGATATAGGATGGAACTCCAGCATCCAATCCCACTCGGTGTAAAACAATCTTGTCAGTCTCAATGAAGTCAAGATTTTGATGCTCCAACACATTCTTAAGCAACTTGGCTTTTGTTAAGCTCTTGCTGTCTAAAAATAATGCTTTTTGCGCACCGCCTTTGGGACCAATCGGAATAAATGCAATCATGTCTGAATGCACTTCTATTGTTGTTTCGTCACTTTCATTCTTTGAAATCATTTCCTTAGTTGTTCTCAATAAAACTTCTGGTGAGTTCAAAAACAATTTACCCAAACTTTTTTCGTCGATCGGTTCAAAACCGTTAAAGGCAAGATTGGTAAGTTTGTCAAGAATCGCAACCGGAAATCTATAATAAGCTAGCCGCTTCCTTACTGGAACAAATGTCCATTTGTTTATATCTTCCCACCATGCATCATAAAAAATACTTTCAGAGCCGACAAATAATACTCTACACTTATGATGATGAGTTTTACCGTCATGCGAGGTATACGAATCGTAGTGAAAAATATCACCAGTCTTAATTGTGGCTATGTCCATGTTGTTACAAAATTGCAGCCAACTTGTATATACCCGCTACACCATAGCGTGCATACTTCTAATTTGGGTAGGCTTTGCGCTATAAAGTAGCGTTTTATTTTTCAAATATAAGTTATAAACTATAAAGAGGCGATTGAATATTTTGAATGGCCTTGGCACTTACATGCGTGTACATCGCTATGGTTCGGCTGCTCGTATGCCCACTTGTCTTGGATATAACGTAAATCAGCCCCACTTTCTAAGAATTGGGTTGCAGAACTGTGTCGCCACCCATGCAAGGTCCCTGTTTTACTTAGCTGGGCGGTCTATTCGATTACCAGCCAACAGCTAGCGCACTACTGCTTAAGCGGCGGTCTGCTAATGTAGTCCTTTACTACAATGGCT
>CAMDCQ010000206.1 GCA_945890595.1 Chitinophaga pinensis | reverse complement strand
GACACTCTAAATGCCACACGTGCTGGAAAATTAGCCTTGATTGTTCCTGTAATAATATTCACAGATGGACGTTGGGTTGCTAATATTAAGTGGATACCTATGGCACGGGCTAGCTGCGCAATACGTCCAATAGGGTGCTCAACTTCTTTTCCTGCTGTCATTATAAGATCTGCTACCTCATCTATTATTACCACGATATAGGGTAAAAATTTATGACCTTCTTCGGGATTTAGTCTTCGTTTTATAAACTTATCATTATACTCCTTAATATTACGAACCATGGCCGACTGCAGCAATGCGTAGCGTTCGTCCATTTCGATGCACAACGAATTAAGTGTGTTAATGACCTGTTTATTATCTGTAATAATAGCTTCGCTATCGCCAGGCAGTTTAGCTAGATAATGTCTTTCTATGGTTTGGTAAAGTGTTAATTCTACTTTTTTAGGATCCACCATAACAAACTTTAGCTCACTAGGATGTTTTCTA
Source organism: Chitinophaga pinensis (assembly GCA_945890595.1). Classification (GTDB taxonomy): domain Bacteria; phylum Bacteroidota; class Bacteroidia; order NS11-12g; family UBA9320; genus UBA9320. The sequence goes on along the minus strand of CAMDCQ010000206.1, from coordinate 3,325 downwards.
TACAGTAGCGAAATAATTATGGCATTTAACCCAACAGACTTACCTTGTCCTGTTGCACCAGCCATAAGCAAGTGGGGCATTTTAGCTAAATCTGCTACAAATACCTCATTGGATATCGTCTTTCCTAAACAAACCGGTAATGCTGCGTCGCTATTTTGATACTTTGCACTGTTTATTACAGAATGCATGCTAACAATCTCAGGCTTTTTATTTGGGACTTCAATCCCAATTGTCCCTTTCCCAGGTATTGGCGCAATAATTCGAATACCTAAAGCAGCTAAACTTAGCGCAATATCATCTTCAAGATTTTTTATCTTCGAAATGCGAACACCCTTATCAGGCACAATTTCAAAAAGAGTCACCGTAGGACCGATGGTGGCTTTTATAGATGCAATACCAATTTTGTAGTTACTTAACGTTTCTACAATCATATTTTTGCTTTTCTCTAGCTCATCCTTACTTACTTCTGTTTTACCACTCTCACCGTATTGATTTAAGAATGATATTTCTGGAAAAATAAAATCTCGTAAATCAAGTCGAGGATCAAAGGGTTCATCAATTCCATAATGCTCCTTATGTTGAACTTTTCCTACATTCTCATCTTCAGCTGCGGTCTCAATCTCTAATTCTACCTCATCTGGATGACTTATCGTTTCCAAAGGAATCCTATTTGAGATGAGTACTGGCTCATCGTCAGGCTCTTGTGTTTCAAATGTCAACTCCAGCGTGTTGTTAGTTGGACGTTCTTCTTCCATCTCGTTATCCTCTTCTACAAAACCTATTTTATCTTTTTCAAAAAGAGAATCTTCACTCCCAAAGGCAGGTTTCCCGTTAGGTATACTTCCATCTGAATAGTCATGCTTTTCAACAACTTTCTGCATCTTTCGATTTTTTATACTTTGAAGAACATCAATACTAAATGCGACGTATAAAAAGAAAAGGGTTGCTAGACCAAGAACTAACACCATACCGATTGTCCCTATCCAAGATTTAGAAAATATGAATACCCCATACCCCAATAATCCGCTTAATAGAGGTAGTGATTTAGAAAAAAATAGAGCAAATACCAGAGAAACCCATATAGCAGTAATAAGAAGTTTACTAACTGTAGTAAACCTTACTGCCCATTTGTTATAAAAATAAAGATTGTATCCTAAGATTGCGAAAATAGGGTACACAAAAAAAGCACCAATTCCAAAACCGTTGTAAATAAAAAAGTGAGCCGCAAGTGCTCCCAACTTCCCCATAACATTGGCGGGAAGATTATCCTTTACATCAAAGGCAAAATCAGAAACACCAGAATTTAATATGCTTTGATCAGCGCGCCAAGAGATTAAATAACTCAAGGACGCAACGCTGACAAAAACTGTAAAGACAAGTAATAATGCCCCTATCACCTTATGCTTAAGCGTATTATCTTCGTGAGGATCTTTTTCCGTTTTTTCCTTTTCTTTTTTTGATTTTATGCCCAGTAATGCCATTGTAATTAAAGTGTCGAAAATAAGTCCATGATTAGGAATGTCGATTAGCTTTTGTGAACAGTGCCACGCGAGTGTACTATAAACTATAAACGAAGCCGTGCAAGTGCTTTCACATCATAACTGAGTCACTAGTTAAGTTGATTTAACAGAGAGTTGTATGTTAAGATTACATCGAAAAAAAAACGCAAGAATACAAATCTGTACTCTTGCGTCTGTTAAAAGTCAAGTATTTACGACCCGTTAGTTCTGTATAGCTTTAAGCAGCGCAGAAGCTAAACCCTTACAAAAACTTGAAACTTCTTCCTAAATACTTAGCTGTATGACCAAGCTCTTCTTCTATTCTAAGCAATTGATTATACTTTGCCATTCTATCACTTCTAGATGCCGAACCTGTTTTTATTAACCCACTATTCATAGCAACTGCAAGATCGGCGATGGTGCTATCCTCCGTTTCACCACTTCTGTGTGAAATAATATTCGTGTAGCGATTACGAGTTGCTAAGTTTATGGCATCAATAGTTTCAGTAAGGGTACCAATTTGATTTACCTTCACAAGTATCGAGTTAGCAATTCCTTCATCAATTCCACGTTGCAATCTTTTAACGTTCGTAACAAATAAGTCATCACCTACAAGTTGGACTTTATCTCCAATTTTATCCGTTAAAGATTTCCATCCCGCCCAATCATCTTCATCTAGGCCATCTTCTATACTTAAAATAGGATATTTCTTACTCCAGTTAGCCCAATACTCAGCCATTTCTTCACTGGTTAATTGTCTGCCATCCGATTTACCAAAGGTATAAAGTCCTGTTTTTTTATCATAGAATTCAGATGTAGCAGCATCCATAGCTATATAAATATCTTCACCTGGTTTGTAACCCGCAGCTTCAATTGCCATTAGCACGGTCTCAATTGCCTCCTCATTCGATTTGATATTAGGCGCGAAACCACCTTCGTCTCCTACATTGGTGCTGTATCCTTTACTGCTTAGTACTTTTTTCAAATGATGAAAAGTCTCTACTCCCATTTTTAATGCTTCAGAGAACGTATCTGCACCTACTGGCATAATCATAAATTCCTGAAAATCAATTGAGTTGTCTGCATGACTACCTCCGTTAATTATATTCATCATAGGAATGGGTAATGTATTTGCATTTACCCCTCCAAGATATCGGTATAACGGTTGACCACTTTCTTCAGCTGCTGCATGAGCGCAAGCAAGACTAACAGCGAGCATGGCATTTGCGCCAAGATTACTTTTATTTTCAGTACCATCCATCATAATCATTTTATGATCTATGTGTACTTGCTCAAAAACATCTTCACCTACGATTTCATCAAATATCTCTGTATTTACATTCGTAACTGCGCGCATAACGCTTTTACCAAGGTAATTATCTTTATCACCATCTCTTAGCTCTACAGCTTCGTGAATACCTGTACTAGCTCCACTAGGAACCGCTGCTCTACCAAAAGCACCGCCTTCTGTAAATACGTCTACTTCTACCGTAGGATTACCTCTACTGTCTAAAATTTGTCTCGCGTGTATGTGTGTAATTTCGCTCATATTGTCGGGTTTCGTTCTATTATTATGTGTTTAAAATTTACCTAATGTTGTGTAACATCTACCTTGTTCGGTTTACAATGATAGTTTATTTAGTATTTTTATTTGCTCATTTACTCATAAATATCTCCGTATACTCTTTAACCACTGAATTATTATTAAAACAATTAGAATTGAGTACTACATGCAATTATGGAAGCTGTTAGAGTCCGATTCAATCAGCAAAAAATCGTACTAAAACGATTTTTACTTAGTTACTGGCTCTGCTTTCAATTGTTCG
>CAMDCQ010000205.1 GCA_945890595.1 Chitinophaga pinensis | reverse complement strand
TAACGCACATGAACATCGAAATTAAGCAGTGGTTTCTAAACAATCTAACCTCAAACGAAACATACTCTTCGGTACTTCTTGCTGTTATGTATCTCGTAATCCTTGTAATCATTTGGTGGATTTGTCTCCGGTTGCTGCAATCCTATATTCCAAAAATAACGACTAAAACAGATACACTATGGGATGATATTATTTTCAATCAACGGGTAATTAAGGCATTTGCTACGCTAATTCCCGCACTGCTTGTACACCTTTTAATACCACAACTGTTCGTTAAATCCAGTACTATTTTACCTTTACTAATAACCACAGCAGACGTTATTATTGTTTTTGTGTCGGTATGGATTCTAACTTCTTTTTTTAATTCTGTCAATGATATTTTATCCGAGAAAGACCAGTATAAAGGAAAGCCCATTGGCAGTTTAACTCAACTCGCCAAAATATTGACCTATTGCATTGGCGGCATTTTAATTATTTCTTTACTTGTTGATAAGAGTCCGGCTTTCTTACTAAGCGGTTTAGGAGCTATTGCCGCTATTCTTTTACTCGTGTTTAAAGATAGTATTTTGGGTTTTGTGGCGAGTATACAACTGTCTGCTAATAATATGATACAAGTAGGTGATTGGGTAACGGTTCCAAATTACGGTGCTGACGGAGATGTTTTCGAAATTAACTTAACCTCCATAAAGGTTCGTAATTTTGACCTCACGATTACTACAGTTCCTACCTACGCATTTATTTCTGATTCGTTTACGAATTGGCGAGGAATGCAACACTCCGAAGGAAGAAGAATTAAACGAGCAATTAACATTAAAAAAGATACCATCTGTTTCTGTGACGAAGAAATGCTGGAAAAATTCCAAAAAATAGCCTTAATATCAGACTATATCATTACACAAAAACAAGCAATAGACGCTTACAATCTAAAAAATAAGGTGGATACGTCTTTACTCATAAATGGAAGAAATATGACTAATATTGGTGTCTTTAAAGTGTACATAGAAAACTACTTAATGAATAATTCAGCCATAAATCAGTCTATGATGATTATGGTAAGGCAACTAATTCCATCAGAGACAGGGCTGCCTCTGGAGGTATACGCATTTTGCAACAACAAAGAATGGAAAGCGTATGAGAACAATGTTGCCGATATTTTTGACCATATCTTATCGGTAGTTCATTATTTTGAGCTAGAATTGTTTGAGAATCCATCGGGATCAGATTTTAGAAACCTTGTAAACAACTAAAAATCACCATTTATATCCATGAACACAACCATGAAATTTGGTACAAAAGTAATACACGCGGGTCTTGTGCCGGATACAGCCACCGGAGCTATAATGACGCCAATTTACCAAACCAGCACCTACGTGCAAGAAGGAATAGGAGAACATAAAGGCTATCAGTACAGTAGAACAGGTAATCCTACCCGCAGTGCTTTAGAGGCTAATTTGGCCGCATTGGAAAACGGAAAATATGGTGCTTGTTTTGGGAGTGGCTTAGCGGCCATTGATTGCGTAATCAAAATGCTAAATCCGGGGGATGAAGTGATTTCAACCAACGATTTATACGGAGGTTCATACCGTTTATTTACCACCATTTTTGCTAAGTACGGAATTGTCTTTCACTTTGTAGATATGATGGATGTAAAGCATATTGAAGCGGCTGTAACATCCAACACACGGTTAATTTGGGTAGAAACACCTACCAATCCGATGATGAATATTATCGATATAGAAGCAGTTGCTGCCATTGCCCAAAAAGCCAATGCTATGCTGGGAGTAGACAACACCTTTGCCACGCCTTATCTACAAAATCCACTAGACTTAGGAGCCGATATAGTAATGCATTCTGCAACTAAATACTTGGGTGGACATAGTGATGTAGTGATGGGAGCACTGGTATGCAAAGATCCATTGCTAGCTAATGAGATGTATCGCATTCAAAATAGCTCAGGCGCTATTACAGCTCCTATGGATTCATTCTTGGTGCTTAGAGGTATCAAAACACTTCATTTACGCATGCAACGTCATTGCGAGAACGGCGAAAAAATCGCGCGTTGGTTGCAAAATCACCCTAAGGTAGATAAGGTCTATTGGCCAGGTTTTGAGAGCCATACGAACCATTTAGTAGCCAAAATACAAATGCGCGGATTTGGCGGAATGATATCGTTTAACCTGAAAGGAAACGATTTGGATGATGCCAAAAAAATAGTATCCAATACCCATTTATTTGCGCTCGCAGAAAGTTTAGGCGGAGTTGAAAGTCTTATCGGTCATCCTGCGACTATGACGCACGGCAGTATTCCAAAGGAAATTAGAGAGCAATCGGGTATTGTAGATTCGCTAATTAGACTTAGTGTGGGAGTGGAAGATGCAGAAGACCTAATTGCTGATTTGCAAATGGCGTTTGACGCCTGAGCGAACTATATACTCTTTACGAAATCCAAAAATACCTGCTTGTGAAGATCTAAATCCATATTCGCAGATAATGCCACCCGAGCTATGTAGTCTTTGTCTCCTTCTTTGGTAGTTCCCTGAGTAGACGTAGCCGGAATAGTCCAATAGCAACCTTTTAGCTGACCGTAACTCACGCAGTATTTACTTTCATTAGGAATTTCTGTGATCATTAAATGGATTAAGCGATGATTTAGTTCTCGTTTATACGATTCTCTCTCTTCATCCGTATTTCCCTTAGTAGGCAAGTCCAAAGAGAATACAGAAGGCATAAATCCTTGCTTTGCTAATTCTTCTGAAACAAAGTTGATCTTAGCATCGGGTAGTACTTCGTTTATAAAATTAACAAATTCACGTGTGTTGGCATAGGCATCTCGTATACGTTGATTCATAGAGGGTAACTGCTGCGCCAGAAATTCATATTGCAATGGAGTTGCTTCATTATCACAAAGTGCAAGATGTGCTTCTATCTTGGGCATTATCGCCGCAGCCATTTGGTTTCCGACACAATAACCTGCGGTGCATTTACCACCACTCGGAAATTTAGATCCACTGGCGTACGATATAGCGCTAACGGCAGAAAGTATTTTTCCTTCCCCTAAAAAGTGAACATTGGGACAAAAGGTCTGGTCTAAAACAAACACAGGAGCAATAGCAATCACACCCGACGCTGTTTTTCGCTCTCTGGCTAGGGTTTCTTTCAGTTGGAGTAAATCGGGCACTTCCACTCTAGGATTGGTAGGAATCTCAGCGATGATATACGGAACAGCATTTTCTAAGGCTATTTTTTCTAAAATCCGGTCAATACTCTGCACCATATCTTGGTCACCGTCTACCGGTAAATCCACTATTTCTACGTTATCAAGACAAGCAGCTACGCGTCTTGCTTGATCATTGGTTCCTCCATAACAATTAGGCGGTACAATGAATTTAATCGCTTTTCCTGGATGATTCTCCGCAGCATCATGAACAAGCCCCATCATTACAGCATATTGAATTGATAGGCCGCTAGATGCTACTAAAGCAGGCGTCGGCGCTTCTGTAATAGTGGCAATAGAATCCAATACCGACGATTTGTTAAGTTGCACTAGATCCATATTGACAACCGCTGTATCGTTACCTAAAAGCATATTCAACGCTGCAAGACAATTTACAGGCGTCATCGCTGTGGTCTCTCTACGTCTTACATGCTGAATTTCAGAAATATAATTGTTTGTGTCCTCGCCATTTACCAAAATCATGCTGCCTAGGACTTGGTTAGTATGAATATAAAAATCGGCCTGACTTGAAACATCAAAATGGCTGATAGTATCGGTTTCTGAAATAAAAATAGTGCTACCTTCAAAATTAGAAATAACGGACGAAGGATTATCTACT
>CAMDCQ010000204.1 GCA_945890595.1 Chitinophaga pinensis | reverse complement strand
GTATACCATAGAACTAAGATAGGCTGCCTCTACAATATCAAAAGGTTCTATCCTGCTGGTAATTTCGATAAACGGAATTTGCAAATCGGCCTTGTACATAGCTCCTCTAAAAGAAGCCATATAATGGGAATCTGCCCCGAAATCACTTAAAAAAGTAAGTACCGCCAATATTTGATATTTTAGCTAATTTAGCCGACGAAAATAAGTACATAAAGTAACAATTACATCAAGTACATTGGCAGAGAAAGAATTTATAATCACAGACATTGAGCCTGCTCGCTTTTTTGGACCTTATAATAGCTATTTTAAAATCTTCAAATCCAAATTCCCTGCGCTTCACCTTTCTAGTAGAGGAAATAATATTAGCGCAAAAGGGGAAACAAAAGACCTTAATGAATTTTCAGAAGTAGTTGAGTCTATCATAAAATATTTAACCATAAACAAAACAGTGAGTTTGGGAGACATAGAACGCATAGTAGAAGGCGAAGAGAATAAAAAAAGTGCAGTTGGCAGTATTATTATACATGGTCAAAGTGGTAAAGTTATTTCTGCCCGCACAAAAAACCAGCAGGAATTGGTAGATCAAGTCGATCAAAATGACTTGGTATTTGCCATAGGACCAGCAGGTACTGGAAAAACCTACACCGCTGTGGCACTTGCTGTTAGGGCATTAAGAAACAAAGAAATTAAGAAAATAATTCTGTGTAGGCCCGCCGTAGAAGCAGGAGAAAGCTTGGGTTTTTTACCAGGAGATATGAAAGACAAAGTAGATCCTTATTTAAGACCTTTATACGATGCGTTGGGAGACATGATTCCACCCGAAAAGTTTAAAGCATACATCGAAAAAGGGATTATAGAAGTGGCTCCCCTAGCATACATGAGGGGTAGAACGCTCAATAATTGCTTCGCTATATTAGACGAAGGTCAAAATGCTACCAATACTCAATTAAAAATGTTTCTTACTCGAATGGGGCCCATATCAAAAGTGGTAGTTACGGGCGATTTAACACAAGTAGATTTGCCTGCTCGTATAGAGAGCGGCCTAGCTCCTGCACTTAATTTACTCAAAAACGTAAAAGGGATAGGCATTGTAAAGCTGAATGAAAATGATGTGGTAAGACATCGATTGGTGAAAGAAATTATAAGAGCGTATGATACGTCCAAACCTATATCCCAATAACTCATATTCATCAATCGGGATAAAATAAACGTGAGAGACTAACTCCCAAAAAACGACGACGATTCGACCTACATTTATTGAAAAAATATTTTGGTGTTTTTATAAAAAAAACATAGACTTTGTGTTTCTGAAATTTCAAGGCTTAATTTTATGGAAATCAATGTCTTACATAAATTTTAAAAACCTATTTGAAAGCCTTCTAAATTGAAAAAATGTGCATATCTCAAATATGCTCAAATTGGAGGGTTCATATATTTGCGGCACTCCTGAAAGAGCACATTACCAAATGTATAAACCAAAAACACACATAGCCTTGACGGCTTTATTTATATTTTCAAGCACCTTATCATTTTCAAATAATATGTCATCATTTTATTCTGAATCAACCTTTATAGCGTTGGTTATTCTATCAGTAGTACTTGCAGCTATCGCCGCTTTGCTATTCGGTATCAAAAAGCATCTTACGGCTCTTCAAAATGAAAAAATTGGAACCGAGGCTGAACCTTCATTTTACGATAGCAAAATCAAACCTATCACCTCAAAATGGAATCCTACTATTGCTACTTTGGTAATTGCAGGTTTTCTTATGGTAGTATTAGGTGGATTTGGATATAAGTTCGGGATGGATGAAGTGGGCGTTCAACAAGGATACGCTCCTACCCAACCCATCAATTTTTCGCACCAAATACATGCAGGACAATATGAGATAGATTGTAAGTACTGTCATAGTACAGTAGAAAAATCAAAATCAGCAAGTATACCTTCTCTGAATACGTGTATGAATTGCCACAAGTATGTGAAAGCAGCTGAAAAGTATAATGGAAAAACTTCTCCAGAGATTCAAAAAATATATGACGCTATAGGTTTTGACGGAGACAATATGGAATACATTAAAGGTTACGACCAAAAACCTATTGAATGGGTACGTATACACAACTTACCTGATTTGTCATATTTCAACCATTCACAACACGTAGTAGTGGGTAAAGTTGAATGTCAAACATGTCACGGTCCTGTACAAGAAATGGATAAAGTATATCAATATTCTACTCTACAAATGGGATGGTGTATTGATTGTCACAGAGAGCGTGGCATTGACTCTGAAAACAATGCATATTATGAAGAAGTTCATAAAAATATGATAGCAGAAGGTAAAGACTACGTAACCGTTGCTGAAAACGGAGGGTTGGAGTGTAGTAAATGTCATTATTAATAATTTATTAAAAACAGAAAAAGTAAATCATGTCTTCAAATAAATATTGGAAAGGTGTAGAAGAGTTAGAACAAACCCAAGAGTTTGTATCTTCTAATGCCAACGAATTTTCAGAAGGATTACCATTAGAAAAGATTTTCTCTAACGATGATTCTACTCGAGCAAACAGAAGAGACTTTCTAAAATATTTCGGGTTTGGGCTAGGCGCTGTAACCTTAGCAGCTTGTAACAAAGCTCCTATCAAAAAAGCAATCCCTTACACTGAAAAACCTGACAACGTAACTCCTGGTGTTCCATTGTATTACGCAAGTAGTTCAGTAAGTAACAGCGAGGGTTTCCCTGTACTTGTAAAAGTAAGAGAAGGTAGACCAATCAAATTTGAACCTAATAAAGAAGCAACCTACTTTGGTGGCGGACTAGATGGCCTTGGTCATTCTGCTATACTATCCTTATACGATACTAACCGATTAAAAGGAGCAATGGTTGCAGGTAAAACTAAACCAGTTGCTTGGGCCGATTTTGATAAACAAGTAATAAAAGCACTAAGCACTACCACTAAAACTATTGCTATAGTTACAAATGGCAGTACTAGCATGGTAAACAACCAAGCTATCGCTGACTTTAAAGCGAAATATGCAAATACAGAAGTAGTTGCTTACGAGCCTATTTCTTATTCGGGTATTACACGCGCTAACAATGCCTCATTTGGCAGTGCAGTAATTCCAGCATACAACTTTCAAAACGCAGATGTAGTTGTAAGTTTTGGAGCAGATTTCTTGGGTACATGGATTAGTCCAATTAAATTCCACGCTGACTATAGCAAGAATAGAGTACCTAAAGAAGGTAAAATGTCTAAGCACTTTCAATTTGAGTCATTAATGTCTCTTACAGGTGCCAATGCAGATATACGTGTACCTATTAAAATGAGTAATGTAGGTCAACACCTTATTGCTTTGTACAGAGAAATGGGCGGAGCTACTCCTGTAAATGGAATGGAAACCGCAGGTAATTCGATAAAACAAGCCGCTGCTGCACTTAAAGGTGCTCAAGGTAGAGCGTTAGTTATATGTGGTAGCAATAATGAGCAAGACCAGATATTGGTAAATGCCATCAACACTATGCTTGGTAGCTATGGTTCTACCATAGATATTACAAATTACTACAAAGGACAAAGTGCCGATGAAAAGGATTTTGATGCCTTTTTAGCGAAAGCAAAATCTGGGGCATATGGTGCGGTTATTACGCTAGACGCAAACCCAGCATATTCTCATACAGGAGCTGCTAGTGCATTTGCTAAAATTCCTGTAAGAATCAGCACATCTATTACCTTAGATGAAACTGCTGAAACGGCTACACATATTGCTACAGGACTTCATCCACTTGAAAGCTGGGATATAAAACAACCTTACAACGGTCGTTTTATCTTCTCGCAGCCTACAA
>CAMDCQ010000203.1 GCA_945890595.1 Chitinophaga pinensis | reverse complement strand
CGCTAATGTAATAGGGCAATTTGAATCACGATGCACCTCTAGCAGTTCTTCGTAATTTACATCAAAATAAGTATCGCCATTTAAAACTATACCATGCTCAGCGGTCATTTTTTCAAGCGCTAGGGCTATGCCTCCTCCAGTACCTAGAGGTTCTTTTTCTATAGAATAAATAATAGGAACATTCTGATAGTGATGGCCATAATATTCTTCGATTTTCTCGTATTTATACCCAACAGCAAGTATGATTTGGTTCACATTATGCAATGGTAACTTGCACAATAGGTGATCTAAAAAAGGCTTACCTGCCACTGGCGCCATTGGTTTAGGCACATCATTCACCACAGATGCTAATCGTGTTCCTAATCCACCGGCGAGTATTATTACATCTATACTCATCTGTTAACCGTGTACGTGTATAGCCCTTCTCTCGTGAAATGATAATTTTGAACGGTTATTCCAAAGGGAATAAGGCTCTCAATTAAGCGCGTTCTTGAAACCAGAGGGCAATAGAAAAAGAAATATCCTCCGCCACCGGCACCGCTTATCTTTCCTCCCGTGGCACCGTTTTGCATGGCTGTTTCATAAATGGCGTCTATTTCAGAATTACTAATCCCTTTTGCCATCATTTTTTTGAATTGCCATCCGTCGTGCATTATTTTACCAAGTTGATCTATTTTTCCCATAAGAATTGCCTCTTTCATCTTTACACTTTGTGCTTTGAGCTGATGAGTAGCCTCAATGGCGTCTGCATTACTATTCGTAATATTGGCTGATTGTTTCTCAATAATACCTGCCGATTCTCTGCTGGTTCCCATATAAAATAAGACCAAGTTATGCTCTATTTCGGCGGCATACTTTTGCTTAACACGAAGCGGATTCACAATTACCTTATCCTCTTTCGAGAATTCCATAAAATTAAACCCTCCAAACGTAGCCGCGTACTGATCTTGACGACCACCCGCTAAACCTAGATCTATGCGTTCTATTTCATATGCCAAGTGCGCTATATCATACTCTCCCAAAGGTATATTTAACCATTCTGCAAAAGCACCTAAGATACTCACTACCAAGGTACTACTTGTACCTAATCCAGATCCGGGAGGTGCATCTACTCGCGTGTATATTTCAAAAGAAAGAGGCTCTTTTACATACGTTTTTACAATTCTGTTATAAACTCCTTTTACTAAGGCTAAATGACCTTTAGGCTCTAAATAGGACGTCGAATCTAGCGTTTCGCATATTCCTAAATCTTGCGATTCTAAGTGTATTTTGCCATTTGCGGTGGGAACGATGGTGGTATGAGCAAACATATTAATGGTCGCGTTCAATATAGAACCACCATGCAAGTCAGCATAAGGACTTACATCCGTACCGCCACCTGCTAATCCAAGCCTTAATGGAGCTTTGCTTCTTATGATCATGGGAACAAAACAACATATTTTTTTTCACTTAACTCGGGTTTTATACAAAACATAACGCCAATTAATAATATGTTGATAGCATCCAGAAGCAAAATGGCTGAACGATATTAGCTTTCGTGTCTTGCAGATTACTCAACCTTCGCCCATCTTACGGTTTGTGTACGTCCATTGCTACTTAGTTTTACAAAATAGAGTCCGTTGGGATAAAGGTATTTGTGTATAACCATTTCGTCTTGAAAAGAGCCGCTTGCCAAAACAGACCCATTTGTGTTGGTTAAAACATAGTGCGTAGGATACTCTGAAAGACTATTTACATTGCATTGTAATGCTGTATGTTGAACTGTAAAAAATGCGGGCAATTGCATCACCTTAATAATTTTAGATAACGAGAATACGCCGTCATAGTCTACCTGTTTTAGTTGATAATACGCTATGGGAAAGATAACCTCATCTATATAAGTGTAAGTGGATAGTTCATTAGTTGTTCCTTGACCGGATACTTGTCCAACGCTGCTAAATAAAATGCCATCTGTAGATTTTTGAACCTCAAAGTAGTTGTTATTTTGTTCTGATGCGGTGCGCCAATGCAACTCAATAGTTGTGTTAGATGGTGTAGCTGTAAACGAGATTAACGATACGGGTAAAGCCATAGATCCAGTGGCACCTGAACTCCATGAACTAAACGCTGTATAAACCTTATAAAAAAAAGTACCCGATGTAGGCAAATTTGTAAGTGTAACACTGGTTCCACTCCCTCGATATAAAACATACTCGGTTGCAGAGCCACTACCCATTTGAGAGTAAACACTTACCGGATTGCTCCAATCAGCAGATGCGGACCACGCGGAAGGATCTACGCCGGCAGCAGGCGCCGTAGTAATTGCACTGGTTGATCCTATTACAATGATAGTTGAAAAACAACTTGGGTTGTTCCAAGTAATAGAGGTTGAACCGCTTGTAAGTGTGCCGTTACTAATGGAAGTAGGATTAACTGGTAAGGTACACCCTTTAAACGCTATACCAGGACTACTAATTGAAGGGGTCCATCCATTTGCTGTATACGGAGAACTAAGTCCTTCAACGTCCAAAGTGCCATTAGAAGCAGTTGCGCCCCACGCATAAATTCTAAACGTAATCACAGCTCCCGCAGATAGCATGGAAATCCCTGTAAGGTTTATAGTATGAGTAGACCCCGATACACGTATGCTGTCAGAATTAAGACTAACGGATGAAGAATTAAAGGCATTGAGCGAATACTCTAATTGAAACTTTCGAGGACCCGACGGGCTTCGGTCCAAGCGGATTTTCATTTCATTTAAATCCAACACACTTCCGGTATTCACTTCCAATGAAAATTGCAGATAATCATCATTGGTTTTTGCATTTGTCAATGAAGTATCAACAAACCCCCTAGAATTATAATTACCACTTAACGTTTCTTGAGTAATTCCCGCGCCTCTTGATAGGCCAACTGCACTTATCCCAAAGCCTTCGGCCGTTGTTGTACCGGCCGTATTTTGTCGATCGACTAACCCAATTAACCCTTGCGCAACTGTTAGCTGAGTGAAAAACACAAGCAAGCCAACAATCACCAACTTCTTAACCACAAAAAACGGTTTAGGACCAAGCAACGACCTACTACAGTTAAGTTTAGCGTTGTGTGTATGAAAATAGTGTACAGTTAGTATGGCAACATAAAGGCAAAAAAATGCCATAGTACGCCCCCAAAGAGATATTAAAGTTTTCATTTCTAGTCTTTTTTAACGTTACCAAAAATAAAAAAGATTTTGCAGAGAATCAAGCATCTCCGCAAAAAAACGAAACGAGAAGGTTAATTAAGGTTTTGACCGCTTACATACTCTGAAACGCTCAGTACGTAATCCCCAATTTTTTCTATGCTGGAAAACAAGTTATTGTAAATTAAGCCACTCTTATAATTATACTCTTGTTTTTCAATGCTTTTAAGATGTTTTTTACGCAATTTGTCTCTGGTCTCATCTACTCCTTGTTCTAAGATTATTGCTTTATGCAAGTCGATTTTCACTTGACCTTTTTCGAGATTTGATATCATCTCTTCATGGGCAGCTTTGAGTTGGTCAAAATAGCTCATAAGGTTGTCTCGTTGTTTTTGATCAAACCATACTTTTTCATCCGATTTTTTATCGAGCTGTGTGGCCATATTATAATAGAGGTCACCAATACTTTCTAGCTCGTTGCATGCGCCTATCAAGCCTCTTATTTGCTCAGAAGTCTTCTCACTTACTTCTTTGGCACTTACTTTCGCTAAGAAACTATTAATTTCATTATTAATTCTATCCGTAATCTCTTCGTAATGTTTAATTTTATCGAATAGTCTCTTTTGCTCTTTTCTGTCGGTGGTATTGATTAACTTTTGCGTGCGTTGATGCATTCTC
>CAMDCQ010000202.1 GCA_945890595.1 Chitinophaga pinensis | reverse complement strand
TGATCAAAGGCAGAGATTCTATCGCTGGCTACTAATACTATTCTGTCATGGCCGATGTTGTAAACATCTCTAACCTTACCTCGTCTAAAATCAACCTGATCTTTAAAGAAAAAATTGGTTGATACTAATGCTGTTTCTTGTCCCATTGCGCTCATCTTCTATTAAGAAATTAGTTTCAAAAATATAAATAACTCTGTTTTGTCTATTGATACAATTTATTACTTTACAGATTCCAAAAATTTCAAGGTATCTATATTGTCTGCAAAATCTTGAATGTCAGGACTTTGTGATTTACCAAATGGAACTATGCTGGGATGATAATAGTTACCCACAACACACTGTATCTCATCGGTATTATTTTGTATGAAATCATCTACTTCTTCCAAAGAATCGTAAAATGCATAATGAATACAAGCCAACGGTGCGTTTATATCCAGTCGTTCTTTAGGCAGTACAAAACCAGTATCCAAATGCTGCTCACCGTTCATAAGCAAAATAGCTCTATGATAGGTGTAATTATTAGCGTATTTGTTGTGATTTGCCAATTCTTTGTACGTCATAAAATGGTCTAAAACTCTCGTAATTTCCATGGTTTTAGGCAAATAAATAAAGCTAACGTTACGGCATCCTAAACCATAATGCTTGAATACATCGTCTGCCAAATTTTGCAGATCCTCGTCACTCTCGCTGCCGTTTAAAATAGCAATCGACTTTCTATTCTTTCTGAGCAAATTGGGTATATGCTTAAAATAATATTGGAAGTATCGGAATGAATTATTACTTCCTGTGGCAATAACAGCATCAATGGCATCCATACGCTCAACGATTTGTATTCGGTCTACTAAGCCATTCATTACCAAAAAATCTACGATGTAAAGCATGACATACTTATCATCACTACTTGGTTTAACCACAGCAATATGTCCGCTTAAAAGGGTACAAAGTAAATCATGGAAACCAACCATGGGAATATTCCCTGCCATGATTAAACCTATTTTTCTAGGATCGGTGGCAAAGGAATATGGAGCGCTAAATGCTTCCAGATTTTCCAATTTAAGCATTGATTTCCAGTGGTTAATAGCTAACCAATAACTTTCTGCGGTTAACCAATTATTTTCATAATACGTTTTATGAATTGCTTGATTTAATGCATCATTCGACTCTTCAAATGAATCCCCTAATTTTACCAAGCACGATAGTACCTCCGATTTTGAAATCATAAATAAGTTACAAAGGTCTCTTTTCTTAACAAAATGTTAACCATTACTTGATTTTATTATGCATTTTTTTAACGAAGTTTGACCAATATGACATGGAGAAAATTAGAGGGAGAACCACTCAAGCGGGATATTCTGGTGGAAATAGAGGACGCCTTGAAAGCAGAAAAAGGAAATAATGTCAAGGTTTGCATAGGATCAGACTCGCAAGTAAAGGCTGAAGTTACTGAATTTGCAACAGCTATTGTTTTTTTAAGAGAAGGCCGTGGAGGCTTTGTTTTTGTGAAGAAATATGTTTCAAAGCACAAATTCAGTATCAAAGAACGAATGATCCAGGAGGTAACAGATAGTGTTCAGTTTGCCTATAAAATTTGCCCTATATTGGATAAGTACGCAACGGAACTCGAAGTACATGCCGATATAAATACAGATCCAAATTTCAAATCAAATGTGGCACTTAAA
Source organism: Chitinophaga pinensis (assembly GCA_945890595.1). Lineage (GTDB taxonomy): Bacteria > Bacteroidota > Bacteroidia > NS11-12g > UBA9320 > UBA9320. Next base: position 2,185 of record CAMDCQ010000202.1, on the reverse strand, counting down.
GAAGCAATGGGGTATATTCTAGGCATGGGGTATACGTTTAAGGCCAAGCCTAACGCTTTTGCAAGCACTTATTGTGCGGGAAAAGTAGTTAGCTGATTTGGGTAACGGTTATCATCACTATAAAATGAGTACTATCTTTGCCTTATGATAAAAATAGCTCTTATTGCGCACGATGGTAAAAAAGCTTCCATGGTAGACTTTGTGCTAAAACGTCTCGATTTTTTTAACAGACACAATGTAGACATAGTTGCCACAGGCACTACGGGCAGTATGATCGTAAAAGCGGGTGTCGAAAAAGTACAACGCGTGGCTAGCGGTCCTATGGGTGGCGATGCCGAAATTGGCGCAATGGTTAGCCGAGGAGAAATTGAAGCTATTATTTTTTTTAGGGATCCATTAGACAAACATCCGCATGATGTAGATATCAGTATGCTAATGCGTTTGTGCGACGTACACAATGTCCCTTTGGCTACCAATTACACAGCAGCTGATATTTTAGTTTCCTATTACACCCTATTATAATGCCTAGAATAATAGCCCTAGACTATGGCGGTAAACGCACCGGAATAGCCACAACAGATCCACTGCAAATTATAGCGACGCCCCTTATTACCGTAGAAACCAAAGATTTAATGGATTTTCTTACCACCTATTTTCAGAGAGAAGAGGTAAGCGATATGGTAGTTGGGCAGCCTACTCGTCATGATGGAAGTTTCTCGGCCATTGAGCAGTATATCTTGATATTTATCGAAAAATTTAAAACGGCTCATCCCTCTATTAAAGTGCATCGAATCAACGAAATGTACAGTTCTCAAGATGCCATGCAGGCCCTAATACATAGCGGTGTAAAAAAGAAAGACCGCAGAGATAAGAAATTGTTGGATAGCACGGCGGCTACCTTACTTTTGCAAGAGTTTTTATACGAATAATGATTTATCCAATACGCGCCTTCGGAGATCCTATTTTACGCGCCACATGCCAAGAAATAATCGTTTTTGATGATGATTTTAAAAAATTAGTGGCTGATATGTACGAAACCATGGATGCTAGCGACGGCGTTGGTTTAGCCGCTCCGCAAATCGGAAAAAATGTTCGTTTATTTTTGATTGACTCTACAGTATTTGATTCCGAAAAGGAACATAATGGTGTCCGTAAAGCATTTGTAAATCCCCAAATATTAGAAGAAACGGGAGAGGAGTGGGCTTTTGAAGAGGGATGTTTAAGCATACCTGATGTGAGAGAAGATGTGTTACGCAAGCCTAATTTAGTCTTAAAATACCAAGATGAAACAGGACAACATTTTCAAGAATATTTTGACGGCATGAGTGCTCGTGTTATTCAGCACGAATATGACCATATTGAAGGCGTACTGTTCATCGATCACATTTCTGCCTTCAAACGGCAATTAATAAAAAGTAAACTTACCAATATTAGCAAAGGAAAGGTTAATGTGAGGTATCGTATGAAATTTCAAAAAGGCAAATAATGCATAGGTATTTTGCATTATACAGACCTTTAAATTTATTTTTTATCGCTTTAGCGCAATTACTATGCGCCTACTATTTAGATCCATACGCCACCTTTGACTCTCTTATCGCAAAGGGAATACTATGGCTTATTCTGGGTACTTTAGCATGTTCTTCTTTTGGATATTGGGTAAATGATTTTTTGGATAAAGAAAGAGACGCTATCAACAAAGTAAAGACTTTTGGCATATCTAACTTATCGACGTTTGTCGTTTACATCCATCTGTTTATTCTGGTAGTCCTTGCCGTATTCTCAGGTCTTATGCTGAGTCCACTTTTTTTATATATCAATATCATAACCCTATTCTCACTTAGTTTATACAGTCTTATCTTAAAAAATGTTGCTTTTCTAGGGAACATACTCATCGCTTTTTTAAGTTTTGTGAGCATTTTTATGTTACTGTTTTTATTTCCTGAGATAGACTATGCGTTGTTATTTCATTTTGCCACACTAGCTGGTGTACTAACGCTTTGTCGTGAGCTCGTAAAGGATGGTGAAGATGCAGAAGGTGATCGGCTTACCGGCGCAAAAACAGTTCCAGTGCTCCTTGGAACGAATACGCTTAATATTTCGGTGTATGTGCTGCTCATATTCATTATTTCATTCTCGGTTATTTCATTGTACCACCAGTGTATTTATTTTCCTGCTGCGTTGCGGT
>CAMDCQ010000201.1 GCA_945890595.1 Chitinophaga pinensis | reverse complement strand
CATTTCCTTCAGGGATGTTCCCGTGGTTTCATGTATGGTTTTAAATAATGGAGGCATATCGATTAAATTATCCTTAATAATATGCAGCGGTTTATCCAAGAATTTCATGACTTTGGTTTGCGCTCCTCCAGTACAATGAATTATTCCGTGAATGGCACTTTTTAGTACCTCGTTTTCTACAATTTTATTTAAGATAGGTGCATATGTTCTGGTAGGACTAAGAAGTGCTTTACCAATGTCAAGCGGAGTACCTTCTAGTTTATCTGTTACATTAAACTTCCCAGAGTATATATATTCCTCATCTGTATTTGCATCATATGATTCAGGATATTTTTGATGATAGTGATGTGCCAATAAATCGTGTCTACCTGAGGTTAGACCATTAGACCCCGTACCGGCATTATAGGATGATTCGTAAGTCGCTTGTCCAAATGACGCAAAACCAACAATGACGTCATCTTCGCGTATATCTACTTCTATAATTTCGCTTCTTTTTGGTCTGCAAGCGACAGTGCTATCCACTATTAGTGTTTTAACTAAGTCTCCTACATCTGCAGTTTCGCCACCGGTAAATTTGATTTTTACACCAAACTCCGCCATTGTATCAATACATTCTTCAAAGCCGTCTATAATTTCTTTGATTACCTCGCCAGGAATAAGGTGTTTGTTCCTACCTATGGTGTTGGAAAGCAAAAAAGGCCCAGTTGCACCTGTACAAATAATATCATCAAGATTCATAACTAATGCATCTTGAGCAACACCTCGCCATACACTTATATCACCAGTTTCTTTCCAATATAGGTAAGCCAATGATGACTTCGTACCAGCTCCATCCGCGTGTACAATGTTGCAGTATGTTTCATCGCCACCAATGTAATCTTCTACAATTTTGCAGAAAGCATTTGGAAAGATACCCTTATCTATATTGGTAATAGCCTTATGTACGTCTTCCTTTTGTGACGAAACACCTCTTTTTTCGTATCTACTCAATGATTTGTTTTATTCTTCTGTTTCTTTTAAAAGCCAGATTTTACCGTCTTTAATCTCAAAATCTACGTAATCCTTTTCAAAAGTACTAAACCCTAGCACCAATTCGTTTGTTTCAATCATTTTACATTTTACGTTAGTGAAGACTTTGTCATCTATCTTCAGTTCTTTTAATGTAAATGACGTCCCAAAAATCTTAGTTCCGTCGGTTAGTTTTATTTTTTCTCCGGTATCTTTAAAATCAGTTGCGTTTAAGGCTCCTGTGCTTATCAACTGTTCTACCATTTCTTGCGGTATTAAAGTTCTTCTTTCACTACCGTCATAGTTGAACTTAATTTTTTTACGTCCAATATAGCCGTAAACACTGTAGTTTCCTTCGCCTCTACCTGGTGTTAAAGAAATAAAATCGTACTTAGCAGAGAGCTCTTCAAAATCTTTTTTAACTAAAAGCAAACTGTCATTAATTGCTTGGACTCTTAAGAAGCTGTCGATATCCCCTTTGGTCGCTGTTAAGAATTGACGTTGTTGAGCCAATAGATACGGGCTATAAATAGAGCCTTTACCATTTAGTGCTGCATCATTACGTTGAACGTAATCTACACCTATAGATAAAACATCAAAATTACAGTTAACCACTTTTACGGTAGTTCGTCTATTTTTTTGATGTTCTGTTTCGCTACAGTTCGATTTTAGGTCGTCTTCGCAAGCGCAATTGTTAACTAATTGTGACTCACCATATCCTCTGGCTTCAAGTCTAAAAGGATTGATTTTCCCTTTTTCAATAATGTATTTTATAGCAGAGTTAGCTCTTCGTTGAGAAAGATCTAAGTTGTAATCGTAGTCTGCTCTACAATCTGTATGGGAACCAAGCTCTACGGCCATTTTAGGGTATTTCTGTAACGTTTTGATAAGGTCGTCTAAGATTGGCATAGCGTCATCTCTTATGAAGTCCTCAGCAAGGTCATAGTAAATAGGAAGAACAAATACGTCGTTACACGTATTTTTCATACAGAAATCTTTAATGTGTTGACAATCTAGAGAATTTTCAACTCCCATAGTACTTACATATTGTGGCTTTGCATCGTAGTAATACGCATCTCTTTTAGACACTTCTAATGTATACTCTCTATTAATTCCAATCTCAGTTTCGTAGTATCCTTTGCTGTCAGTTCTCAATCTGATTTTGCTAGAGTCTATGTTATTGCTAAGTATAACAATTGCGTCAACTATAGCGGTTCCGCTATCACAATCTGTTACTTGTCCCTTAACCTTACAATTTATAGGCTCCATAGTAAATGCCCATATATCATCTTGGTTTTTATCTCTGTTCGTAGTGAAGTAGCCATTCTCTTTGGTTGCATCTATTATGATACCAAAATCGTCGCCAGAAGAGTTTATGGGGCTTTTCATGTTGGTTGGTATTGCCCAATCTTCTGGGCCATCACCACTTTTAGAAGTCTCAAATATGTCTAAACCACCAACACCTGGGTGTCCATCAGAAGCAAAGTAAAGGCTGCCGTCTTGATGTGCGTAAGGAAACATTTCGTTATCTTCCGTATTAATAGATGGCCCTAAGTTGATAGGCTCACTCCAAGTTTTACCTCTTTTAACGTAAGTAACCATCCAGATATCTTTAGTTCTCTCCAAAGCACCGGTATCTCCGTATCCTCCAGGTCTATCCGAAGCAAAGTACATGGTGTTGTCATCATCACTTAATGTGGGATGACCATATGTCCAATTAATGTTTTCTTCGCCACTGCAAAAGCTTAATGCCTCAGGATTCATTATCCATCCTTTTCCAGCTTTTCTAGCTTCGTAAATTTTACATTTTGGGGCTTGACCTTTTATACCGTTGCACTGGGTCACATACATTTTCGTCATTCGATTATTAAATGTGATTGCTCCGTCATTGTAGTCTGTATTTAATTCTTCTACTAATGCAGGGGCTTCCCATTTATCAGATTTTCCTTTTGATGAACTTTTCTTTACCATCCATACATCTGTATGGAATCGTAGTGTTCTGCCATACACACTTTTGTCTGCTCCACCTTCCCTGTCAGAGGTAAACATGATGGTCGTTTGTTTTCTGTCAGCCCAAACCGGTGAAAAGTCGTCTGCTCCTTTGTCGTTTGCAACTTTAAATGTTTCAACTTGATATCGTGATTTTTGTTCTTTCCAGACTAAAGCAGATTCACATCCTTTAATCATGGTTTCAGTGCGTTCATCACTTGGGGCCTCTTTTTGGTATTTTTTAAAAGATTCAATGGCTTGTTGATATTCGCCTAATTCTTTTTGCGTTTGGCCCAGACGGAATAAAACTTGCGGGTCTTTTGCGCCGTAAGTTAAGGATTTAGCATATAGTTTCAATGCCTTTTTGGGTTGATGATTAAATCGATAACATTCTGCGCCTCTGAACGCTGCATTTTGCCTTTCCTCCTTTGTCAAGGAAGAATTACTGGCCAATTGGTCGTACATGTCTGCAGCAATTGCATATTGTTTTATAATCATTGCGTCGTCTGCTTTCTTCATTGTAACACTGTTACATGCTGTAAGTAAGCCAATTACAACAAAAAATGCAAAGGATTTAATTGAGTTTATGTTTTTCAGATTCATCGTATAAATAAGAACGTCAAAAATCAAAAATAATATGCCTAAAACCAAATTTATATTTTGATCCAAAAAAAACCTCTTCTTCAGGTGTATTTAACTGAAGAAGAGGCACATATTATAGTTGTTCCCAGGACTTATTTCAAGAATAAAAGTTCACGATATTTAGGTAGTTGCCACATTTTATCGTCAACTAGTTGTTCTAACTTGTCGGCATGGTAACGAATATCGTCGAATGACTCTTTTACAGTTTTGTGATATGCTATCGCCATTTT
>CAMDCQ010000200.1 GCA_945890595.1 Chitinophaga pinensis | reverse complement strand
GCATAGACTACGGATTTTATCCGCAAGCAAGAACTATAATGACAGGTATTTCTATTAAATTTTAAGAAACCATGAAAAAATTTAACAACACCATAAAAGCAATATTCTTATTTACCTTACTATCGTTTAGTTTTGGTTGTAATAAGTTTTTGGATATCAATCCTTTATACACTCAAGATGCAGAAAATTTCTTTGAAAATAAAGAAGACTATGAACGTGCATTAATTGGAGCGTATGATTTACTGCAATCTTCTTTTGCCACTTTATGGGTGGGAGAGATAGCGTCTGATAATGCGATAGCAGGCGGAGAAAGTGTAAGTGACACCAGAGGCTTACACGAGATTGAGGCAATGACACATAATGCTGTAAATAATGAATTACGCAGTATTTTTAGATGGAATTATGCGGGTATCACACGTGCTAATTACTTGCTTGAAAATAGAAATAAAATAGATTTTGAAGGGAAAGATAAAATTATTGCTGAAGCTACTTTTCTTAGAGCATACTACTATTTTGAATTAGTGAAGTATTTTGGCGATGTGCCTTTAGTAGTAGATAAACGATTAGGTGCAGACGAAGTAACCAAGATAGATAGAACCCCTAGAAGTGAAGTGTACGCACAAATCGAAAAAGACCTCAACGATGCAGCAGCAGTTTTAGATTGGAATAATCCTGTTAAAGGCAGAATTACGAAAGGTGCTTGCTTGGCATTGCTGGGAAAAGTATACTTATACCAAGATAAATTTGCGCAATCAGCAGCTACCCTAGATATTGTAATTAAGCAAAACAAGTACTCATTAATAGCAGATTATACAGACTTATTCTCCGTAGCAAATGAAGGAAATTCAGAAACGGTTTTTGATGTTGAATATTCCGGAGCAGAAGGTGGAAGCTATGGTTGTTTAATTTGCTTAGAGGGAAATGCCGCTGTAGGTTTCCAAGGGATAAGACAATATAACGGCCCCGTATATGGCGATGGAAACAGTTATAATCTTCCTACTAAGGATCTATATGATGCCTTTGCCGCTAATGATATTAGAAGAGATGCAACAGTGCTAAATATTGATGCATTTATTGCTAAGCAACCAAATGCGGCAAACATTACCTACGCAAAAGGCGCTGGTGGACATACAGGCTTCTACAATAATAAATACATCAAACGCCAAGGTGAAATAGGCTTGCCAGACAATGATTTAACAAGTCCTGTAAATTACAGATCAATACGATATGCCGATGTATTGCTTATGGCTGCCGAAGCACACAATAGATCTAGTTCTCCCAATGATATTCTCGCTAAAAGCTACTTAAATGAAGTGAGAAATAGAGTAAATATGCCCGATATTACTTCTAGTGGAAGTCAGTTGACGGAAGATATTTGGGCTGAGCGTAGATTTGAATTATCAGGAGAAGGTCATCGATTTTTTGACCTTGTAAGAACTGGAAAAGCGGCAGCAGCAATAACGGGTTTTACACCGGGTAAAAATGAATTATTCCCAATTCCTCAGGTAGAAATTGACTTAGCTGGCGGAAATTGGAAACAAAACAATAATTATTAACACAAAACAAAATGAAAAAAACGACACTTATTTTATTTGCAATTGCAGCGATACTAGGAGTATCTAGCTGTAAAGAGAAAGACACGCCTACTCTTGGCACTGCGCCTACTGTAGCAGATGCGGCTTTTACCTACGCTCCATCAGCGGGTAATGCTAACATTATTGATTTCATGGCGACTAACACGACAATGACTTCTAAATGGGATTTTGGAAACGGAATACTAGGCGAAGGAACAACTGCGCAAGGTACATATCCAAACAAAGGAACTTACACCGTTACACATACGGTATTTAATTCTGGCGGAAGTGCAAGTTCATCACAAGAAATTGTAATAGCTCAAGATGATCAATCCTTATTAAGCAATCCACTTTTTACGCTTCTTACAGGAGGTGTAGCTGCTGGTGGTAGCAAAACATGGGTATTAGATTCTACGCGTGCGGGTCACATGGGCGTAGGTCCTGTAGCTGGTAACTGGCCTGAGTGGTGGGCTGCAGCAAGTCTTGATAAAGCTCAAACAGGTCTTTACGATGACAAATTTGTTTTCAAATTAGATGGTTTCAAATTAGATCAAATTACCAATGGAAACATCTATGTAAAAACAGGTCACGAAACTGATTTTACAGATCCTTTTCAAAATAAAGGTGATTTTACAGCGACGTATCCAAATCAGATGAACCAATCTTGGACTATTATAGAGGGTACTGATACTACAATCGAGATTTCAGGAACTGCCTTCATTGGTATGTACACTGGAGTTAGATCATACAGAGTAGAAACTATCTCAGAAAATGAGTTAACCTTGAGCTACGTTGACAGTAAAGACGCTACGGTTAGATGGTATGTTAGACTAGTTCCAGAAGACTTCCCAATCGAGGGTGGCGGTGGAGGCGGAGGTAATACCTCTACGGTTACGCTTCCTATTAATTTTCAAGAAGCAACAGAAGTAGCTTGGACTGTATTCGGTGGCAGTACTTATTCTGTGGTAGCAAACCCACAAAGCGGAGGCATAAACACAAGCGCTAAAGTTTTAGAAACTGTTCACGGCGGAGAAACTTGGGCTGGTTTTTTTGTTGACTTAAAAGACAAGCTTGATTTCACCTCAGGTAAACCAACCATCAGCGTTAAAGTATGGGCTCCAGCAACGGGAACTATGCGTATAAAAATAGAAAATATCGCCAATTCAACCGATGTTTTTGAAAAAGACGTTGAGATTACTACAGCCAATGCTTGGCAAGAAGTTAGTGTTGATTTTAGCGAGGCTGCTGCGGGAACCTACGCTCGATTGGTATTGTTTCCAGGATGGAATGTTGCTAATGCAGGTACATTCTATATTGACGACGTAACTCAAAAATAAAATAACGTATATATGACCAAGGGAGTAGTAGGTATACTTGCTACTCCCTTTTATTTGTATAACCTAGATAAGAAATGAAATATTTAACCATAGCACTTTTTCTTCTAATCACGACTCTTGGTTGTAAGGAAGAGCCAAAACCCACGGTAGTACTCCCATCTAATCTTGTGGTGAAACTTGAGCTGCAAGCTGGAGTTCCCGGAAAAGTAAATGTAACTGCTACGGCGGATAATGAAAATTTTTATACCATCATATTTAATGATGAACCTAATTCAGTAACTAAAGAGGTTAACGATGGTAAAGCATCCCATACCTATAAAGCATCTGGAACCTATATCATTACCGTAAGAGCACATGCACTTGCAGCAAACTTTATTGAGTCTAATGATACCATAGTTGTAAATATTGACCCTACTACTACCACAGACGGACGGCCTTTGAAAGGCTATACTACGCCAATTAGCCAACCGGGATATACGTTGGTTTGGAATGATGAATTTGAAGGATCTAGTCTAAACGAAAATGACTGGAATTATGAGATTGGTGCTGGTGGTTGGGGAAATAACGAGTTACAGTATTATCGAAAAGAAAACACAACGGTAAAAGATGGCTTTTTAAGTATAGAAGCTAAAAAGCAGAGTGCCGGTAGCAGTATGTACACTTCTTCTAGACTAACTACACAACGCAAAAGAAATTTTAAATACGGCAGAGTAGATATTAGAGCAGCGCTTCCAGAGGGGCAAGGGATGTGGCCAGCACTATGGATGTTGGGTGAGAGCCATAGTACAGTTGGATGGCCTGCTTGTGGTGAGATTGATATTATGGAAATGATAGGTGGAACTAGTAACGGTAGATCAGATAAAACAACACACGGAACTATACACTGGGAAGGCAACAATAAAGACCATGCATCGTACGGAAATAGTAAGACAATTTCTAAAAAACTGTCTGAAGAGTTTCACG
>CAMDCQ010000199.1 GCA_945890595.1 Chitinophaga pinensis | reverse complement strand
GTTAAAGTTAAAACCTTAAAAAGTGATGTGGTCCCACCAGGACTCGAACCTGGAACCTACGGTTTAGAAAACCGTTGCTCTATCCGGTTGAGCTATGGAACCATTAACAATTGGTATTCAAAGAACGTATCTTATACCTTTTCCCTATGCGGTGGGTCCGGGATTCGAACCCGGGGTACCCTTGAGAGGTACGGCAGTTTAGCAAACTACTGGTTTAAGCCACTCACCCAACCCACCCTTTTAAAAGGAGTGCAAAAATAACAAGATATTCGTATTGAGAAATCTTTTTTTAATAATTTTTCAGAATTGTTTAATCCACTAAAAACACGTCATTTTTTAGATGGTTTTGGTACTTTGTGAAAAATTATATTTAACCTTGAGGCCAAATGGCAGCTAAACAAAATAACGAATACATCTTTCGAAATATGAAAGTGTATAGCTCTACAGAATGGCTAGCGGACAACAAGAAAAAGTATCGCTCTGTTTTTGATAAGAATGAGAGTACCTATGTATACACCGAATTTTCCTTTTTTAATTTAAACTTCAAGAAGAAAGATTGGGATATTAAATTACATCTAATCTGCCGAAATGCTAGTAAAGTTGAAATTTGCAGACTCGTATGTGACCGCACTATATCGCAAAACAGTAACCTCATATTTATCCGTGAAGGTTGGGGTACTTTTAACACAGGAGCATACTGGGACGCTGGAACCTATACATGGTCTGCAGAAATAGATGGCGATGTGATTGCTGAAAAAAACTTCTATATTCAGGATATAGGAATACTAAACCCTAAAAACAATCCCTATTTTGATATCAAATCGATTCACTTCTACGAAGGACCCTTTGATAACGTAAAACAACCCAATAGAAGCTACTTTGAACAATTCAGCGAACAAGAATCTCGCTATATATATGCTGAAATAACGATGGTTAACAAAACCAAGAATGTTAATTTTTGGAGTTGTGAAATGATCTTTAATTTTTTCACTGAAACAAACTTGCTTAAAGGAACCATGACTAAACTAATGTTTGTGTATGAGCAAGACAATGAGTTTACTATGACCGTTGGGTGGGGAGCAGATAAACCAGGTTGTTGGTTAACCGGTAAATACTACCTAGACATTATGTTTATGGATACTTTAATTCAGCGAAAGTCTTTCCAAATTGGACAAGATTTTGTGGAATACGTGGTGGAAGACGACAATGTTGCTAAAAAATTGACAGCACCTAAACCCATCGAAAACTCAAAAACAGCGATCGAAAACACCTTAAGTGAATTAGACGATCTGATTGGATTGGATAGTGTAAAAGACAGAATAAAAGAATACGCAAACTACCTAGAGTTCATTTCACTTAGGCAAGATAAAGGATTGGCAGAAGATGATAAAATTAATTTAAACTGTATTTTTAAAGGCAATCCTGGCACAGGCAAAACAACTATAGCCCGAAAATTAGGCAAAATATATAAACAGCTTGGATTACTCAGTAAAGGTCATGTTCACGAGGTAGACAGAGCTGATCTTGTGGCAGAGTTTATAGGACAAACAGCTCCTAAAACCAAGGCTGCTATTAAAAAAGCAGAAGGAGGAATCTTGTTTATTGACGAAGCATACTCCTTAGCTCGAAAAGATGATGATAGTAAAGATTTTGGCAAAGAGGCCATAGAAATATTACTCAAAGAATTGTCTGACGGAAAGGATATTGCTATAATCGCAGCAGGCTATCCCGATGAAATGGATACGTTCTTAGAATCTAATCCTGGTTTAAAATCTAGGTTTAGAATGATTTATGATTTTCCTGATTATGCTCCTCAAGAACTCATGCAAATTGCAGAAACACATTCTGCCAAAAAGGGAATTGTCTTCTCCAATGAAGCCAAAGAGTTATTTTACAAAAAAACCGTAGAAGCCTATCGTAACCGGGATCAGTTTTTCGGTAATGCGCGTCTTATGGTATCGCTCATTGAAGAATCGAAATTAAATTTAGGTATTCGTGTAATGGGTACAGATCACCCTGCTGATTTATCCATTGAAGATTTATCTACGGTTCAACTGGAAGATATTGAGAAACTAAGTTTGAGCCCTAAATCGATTATTCCAGACATTCCAATTGATGAAGAGCTGCTTGCTGTTTCTTTGAAAAAACTAGACGGTCTGATTGGGATATCTTCCGTGAAGAAAGAAATCAATAGCTTGGTTAGATTGGTGAGATACTATAAGGAAACAGGCCAAGATGTACAAAATAATTTCAGTTTACATTCTGTATTTACCGGCAATCCAGGTACGGGAAAAACAACCGTAGCTCGTATCCTAGCTCAAATTTACAAAGCACTCGGTATCCTAGAAAAAGGAAATCTAGTAGAATGTGATAGACAATCCTTGATAGGTGGCTACATCGGTCAAACAGCTATCAAAACAGGCGATATTATAGACAAAGCCATGGGCGGCGTTCTTTTCATAGATGAAGCCTATTCGCTAACAGAAGGCGGTAATTCCGATTACGGCAAAGAAGCTATTGAGATTATTCTAAAGCGTATGGAAGATTTTAGAGGTAAATTTATCGTAATTGCCGCGGGTTATACCGATAACATGACCCGTTTCATAGAATCCAATCCGGGATTAAAATCTCGATTTGACAAGGTGTTCGAGTTTGAAGACTTTGATGGTGAGCTACTTTTGGATATAGCCCTCAATCAATTAAGTGACGCTGGATTTACGATATCTAGTACTGTCAAAAAAAGTCTAGCTTCCCTAATTAACCGAATGTATGAATCTAAAGATCAATACTTTGGAAATGGACGTAGTATACGGAAAATTGTAGAAGCCGCTATTCGCAACCAACATCTTAGAATGAGTGAATTGGCTCCAGATAAACGTACCGCCAAATCTATAAAAAGTTTAATGATAGACGACATAACTAGTATTACCTTTGAAGACAAATCAAAACCGGATGTAATTCCTACATTAGGTTTTAGAATAAGCAACTAACTAAAACTACATTTTCGAATGTTCACCATAGAAATTATTCCATTTATAATGCTGTGCTTCAGCGTTATATGTCTACTCGTGCTTTTATTTTACTACTTCTATTTTTTTACCCAGCTACACGTGAGTACAGAGACTACCTCTGAACGTAGACCTATATCCGTCATCGTTGCTGCGCGCAACGAAAAAAAGAATCTTGAGCACTATTTGGAATTGCTTCTGACCCAAGATTACCCCGAATATGAGGTAGTAGTTATAAACGACGGAAGCCATGACGGTAGTAAACTCTTCTTAAAAGAGCTTGAAGAAAAATACATCAAGCTCAAAATAGTAACCCTAGAATTAGACGAACGATTTCAGAAAGGTAAAAAGTTTGCTTTAACTATGGGGATAAAGGCCTCTAAATACGAGCACTTACTCTTTACAGACGCAGACTGTTGGCCGACTTCCAAAAATTGGATTTCAAAAATGAATCTTTCATTTCAAGATAAAGATATGGTTTTAGGTGTAGCGCCTTTGGAAGTTCAGAAAAGTATCCTGGGTTCTGTTATAAAATATGAAACTTTTCATACAGCACTGCAATACTTAACTTACGCCAATAGAGGATTGGCATACATGGGTGTTGGCCGTAATCTAGCTTATACCAAGACTTTGTTTTTTAAAAATAAAGGATTTGCAAGCCATCAACATATTTTATCTGGTGATGACGATTTATTTGTACAAGAAAATGTAACTCTAACTAATTGGGCAATTTGCCTTGATCAAGATTCTTTTATATACTCTAAAGCACCCATCAATTTCCGCAAGTGGCTTACCCAAAAGAAACGTCATTTTAGTACCAACAAAGCATACAAAGGCAAGTTTATCAGATTACTTGGATTGTATAGTTTTGCG
>CAMDCQ010000198.1 GCA_945890595.1 Chitinophaga pinensis | reverse complement strand
TTACTATTTAACATCGCAACACAATCAGTGGCTTAAAGTATGAACGTTATCAGGCGAGCTTCCTTGTTCGGGGCTATCCATTTAGACGACTTGTTAATTTTACAGTATGCATTAAGCGCATGGTAAAAGCGTTAGTCACCGAAAAATAAGGATTTCAAGTATTTAGATAAATTCTATACGGAGATAAAGTGCTGTTTTATTCATTTTTTTTTAGCCTCTTCTAAACACAATGTTAAATTTGCTGTTATATAAAGCAATATATGTCTAGCAAGAAACAAGGTTTGTCAAGTATAGGAAAAAAGGTGATTATGGCACTCACCGGATTCTTCCTAATGTTTTTTTTACTGCAGCATTTAAGTATCAATTTACTATCTGTATTTAACGCGGATTCTTTCAATGAAGTTTCTCATTTTATGGGTACTAATCCATTGGTTCAATGGGTACTTCAGCCGGTACTTATCTTCTCCGTTGTTTTTCATTTTGTGTGGGGAATGAAGCTTGAGTATGAAAATAATCAAGCACGAAATGTGAAATATGCCAAATATAATGGAGGCGCAAATGCATCTTGGATGAGTCGAAATATGATTATTTCAGGCCTAGCTGTTTTGGCGTTTTTAGCACTACATTTTTATGATTTCTGGATACCTGAAATCAATACAAAATATGTTATCGGAGACACCAGTGGTTTAATAGAAGGAACAGAAAATTTTAGATATCATGAGGAGTTAGTTCACAAATTTGCCCACCAACCATGGAGAGTATTTTTGTATGTTCTTTCTTTCGTAATGCTATCCCTTCACCTTTTACATGGTTTCCAATCCTCTTTTCAATCGGTTGGCTTCAATCACACGAAGTACACTCCGGTAATCAAAATGCTAGGAAATATTTTTGCGATTGCGATTCCTTTGGGATTCATCTTCATAGCAATTTATCATTACAACGTTCATCCACATTAATTCATAAGTAGATATTTAATCAAATGGCATTAAACGGAAAAATACCAGCAGGTCCAATAAAAGATAAATGGACATCCTATAAGGATCATCTTAATCTTGTAAACCCTGCCAATAAAAGAAATATTGACATTATTGTAGTAGGCACAGGTCTGGCCGGTGGCAGTGCCGCTGCGACTCTTGCTGAACAAGGATATAATGTAAAAGCATTTTGCTACCAAGATTCACCTAGACGAGCGCATTCTATTGCAGCGCAAGGTGGAATCAATGCGGCCAAAAATTACCAAGGTGACGGCGATTCTACCTACCGCCTTTTTTACGATACTGTAAAAGGAGGAGATTACAGAAGTAGAGAAGCCAATGTGCACAGACTTGCAGAGGTAAGTGCAAATATTATTGATCAATGTGTGGCTCAAGGGGTACCTTTCGCTCGAGATTATGGAGGGTTATTGGATAATCGTTCATTTGGTGGAGTGCTCGTTTCTAGGACTTTTTATGCGAAAGGACAAACGGGTCAACAATTATTATTAGGTGCCTACTCTGCTATGAATCGTCAAATCGCTCGTGGTAAAATAACCATGTACAACCGCCATGAAATGCTAGATGTGGTAGTAGTAGACGGTAAAGCACGAGGAATTATCGCCCGTAATCTAGTAACAGGTGAAATCGAAAGACATTCGGCACACGCCGTTGTGTTGGGTACAGGCGGTTACGGAAACGTATTCTTCTTAAGTACCAATGCAATGGGAAGTAACGTAAGTGCGGGTTGGAAAGCACACAAAAGAGGTGCCTATTTTGCCAATCCTTGTTATACTCAAATTCACCCTACGTGTATTCCTCGAAGTGGTGATTACCAGAGTAAACTAACCCTTATGTCTGAGTCACTAAGAAACGACGGTCGTATATGGGTTCCAGCTAAATTAGAAGACGTTGCTGCCATCAAAGCAGGAAAGCTTAAAGCTACTCAGATTGCAGAAGAAGATAGAGATTACTACTTGGAGCGAAGATACCCTGCATTTGGGAACTTGGTGCCTCGTGATGTAGCAAGTAGAGCAGCCAAAGAACGTTGTGATGCAGGTTACGGTGTGAATGCAACAGGCGAGGCCGTTTACTTAGATTTTGCGTCTGCGATTCTTAGATATGGTAGAGAACAGGCCTTACTTAAAGGTGAGTCTAGTGCTACCGATGCGCGTCTAAAAGAACTAGGTAAAGAAATCGTTAAAGCAAAATACGGTAACCTATTTGACATGTATAAACAAATAGCAGCTGAAAATCCGTACGAAACTCCGATGATGATATACCCAGCAGTGCACTATACAATGGGTGGTGTTTGGGTAGATTATAATCTTATGACTACAATACCGGGTTGTTATGCAATAGGCGAGGCTAATTTCTCTGAACATGGAGCAAATAGATTAGGAGCTTCAGCTTTAATGCAAGGTTTAGCGGATGGTTATTTTGTATTACCATACACCATTGCAGACTATTTATCTCACGATATCCGCACTGGGACAATACCAACTACGTTGCCAGAGTTTGATGCTGCGGAAAAAGAAGTAAAAGAAAGACTTGAAGGTCTGGTTAATAATAAAGGAATTCATTCAGTAGACTATTATCACAAGCAGTTGGGTAATATTATGTGGAATAAATGCGGAATGAGCAGAAATGAAAAAGGGCTAAAAGAAGCTATTGAAGAGATTGCCGCACTAAGAGAGGATTTCTGGAAAAATGTAAGTGTTCCAGGCGGGGCATATGAATTAAATCCGGAATTAGAAAAAGCTGGAAGAGTTGCTGATTTCTTAGAATTAGGAGAACTTTTTGCGAAAGATGCCCTAGACAGAAATGAGAGCTGCGGAGGCCATTTTAGAGAAGAATCTGTAGAAGTTGGAGGACCGCAAGATGGTGAAGCTCTTCGCGATGATGAAAACTATGCTTATGTAGCAGCATGGGAGTATAAAGGTAAACCAAGTGAGGCTGTATTGCACAAAGAGCAATTGGAGTTTAACGATATTAAATTGACACAAAGAAGTTATAAGTAAGATGAGCGAAATGAACTTAACACTCAAAATCTGGCGACAAAAAAATGCCGCAGATAAAGGTAAAATGGTAGACTATAAAGTAAATAGTATATCAGAGCATATGTCTTTCTTAGAAATGATGGATGTACTCAATGAGCAGTTAATCAATAGTGGTGATGATCCTGTTGCTTTTGACCACGATTGTAGAGAAGGAATATGCGGTAGTTGCTCTATGTTTATCAACGGAGAAGCACACGGTCCTGTAAAAGGAACTACTACATGTCAATTGCACATGCGTAGCTTCAAGGATGGTGACACTATTTATATTGAGCCGTTTAGAGCAAACGCTTTTCCTGTGATAAAAGACTTGGTTGTAAATAGAAGTTCGTTTGATAGAATTCAGCAGTCAGGAGGATTTATTTCGGTAAATACAAGCGGGAATACTCAAGATGCTAATGCGACTGCAATCCCAAAACACGATGCAGATCTTGCTATGGATGCGGCGGCTTGTATCGGCTGTGGTGCATGCGTTGCAACGTGTAAAAACAGTAGTGCGATGCTTTTTGTTGGCGCTAAAATTTCTCAATATGCATTGTTGCCACAAGGACAAGTAGAAGCTAAAGATAGAGCTCAAAACATGGTGGCTCAGATGGATGCAGAATGTTTTGGTAATTGTACGAACACTGGAGCTTGCGAGGTGGAATGTCCCAAAGGAATTTCAATTAGCAATATTGCTAGAATGAATCGTGAGTATTTGAGTGGTTCTTTGAAGTAAAAAAAATACAAACTCAAATTCAAATACAAACTCAAACTCAAATTCAAATACAAACTCAAATTCAAATACAAACTCAAGTGTCAAACTCAAATACAAACTCAAATTCAAATTCAAAGGCTTTTGATCTGGAGGACAGGTTA
>CAMDCQ010000197.1 GCA_945890595.1 Chitinophaga pinensis | reverse complement strand
CCCTAGAGCACCCCCGGGATGATACTTCGCAAAATCGTCTGATTTAAAATCCCTGCATTTGATGAGTGCCACAGCTAAAGCGTCGCCCATAGCCATTTGCGCTGTAGTACTTGTAGTAGGCGCCAAATTATTGGGGCATGCTTCAGCATCTACTGTGGTATCTAGAACGTAAGTACTGTTAAGTGCCAGGTACGAATCTAAATTTCCAACCATGCCTATTAGGATATTATTATTTTTAGTAATCAGCGGTGCAAGTGCCTTTATTTCTGGGCTATTACCACTCTTAGAAATGCAAATAACCAGGTCGTCTTGTTGTATCATTCCCAAGTCCCCGTGTATGGCATCGGCGGCGTGCATATAAAGAGCTGGTGTACCTGTACTGTTAAGTGTCGCCACTATTTTTTGAGCTATTATGGCACTCTTGCCAATACCCGTAATTACAACTCTCCCTTTTATTTTTAAGATATCTTCTACTGCTTTACTAAAGTTTTCATTTAACAAGGTACTGAGCTTTTGTAAGCTAGCACTTTCCATAAGGATGGTATTTGTCCCTATTTGAAGTATTTCGGTAGATTTTAACACGATATTTTATGCAAATTAAAAATTTATTTCATCAAGTGGTGTAAGTTGCCGTATATTAGTCCGACATTTAGAAGAATATAGATAGAGAAGAGAAAAAAATGGCATCTGAAGTTGTTGATTTGAAGAAGAGTTTAAAGGAGTTTTTTGGTTTTGACTCGTTTAAAGGAATGCAGGAGGAGGTAATCTCAACCATTATGAAAGGCAATGATTGCTTCGTAATCATGCCCACTGGAGCAGGGAAATCGTTATGTTATCAATTGCCCGCTT
This sequence comes from Chitinophaga pinensis, assembly GCA_945890595.1. Classification (GTDB taxonomy): domain Bacteria; phylum Bacteroidota; class Bacteroidia; order NS11-12g; family UBA9320; genus UBA9320. The sequence goes on along the minus strand of CAMDCQ010000197.1, from coordinate 3,040 downwards.
TGATTTGTCCGGGCACGGCAATTATTATATCCCCGTTGATCGCACTGATGAAAAATCAAGTGGACGCCATACGGGGTTTTGGTGATAGTGATGCAGTAGCACACTTTCTAAACTCATCGCTTACCAAAACACAAACGGATAAGGTAAAAGCAGATGTAAGCTCTGGTAAAACCAAAATGCTATACGTAGCACCTGAAACCCTAAAAAAAGACGAAACAATAGATTTTTTAAGATCTGTTCAAGTGAGTTTTGTTGCGGTGGATGAAGCCCATTGTATCTCAGAATGGGGTCATGATTTTCGTCCAGAATACCGCCGAATTAAGCAAATTGTAAAAGAAATAGATGATGTGCCAATGGTGGCACTTACTGCTACGGCTACTCCTAAAGTGCAAATGGATATTCAAAAAAGCTTGAATATGCTAGATGCCCAAGTATTTAAATCGTCATTTAACCGAGGTAACCTTTTTTATGAGGTAATGCCGAAGGGAAGCAAGGCGCAAACCATGAAAGACCTTATATCGTTTGTAAATAAACGAAGAGGCCAAAGTGGGATTATTTATTGCCTAAGCCGCAAAAAGACGGAAGACGTTGCAGAAATACTTCTAGCTAACGGCATAAATGCGCTGCCTTACCACGCCGGACTTGACGCAAAAACAAGAGCTGGAAACCAAGATAAATTTTTGATGGAAGATGCAGATGTAATCTGTGCCACCATTGCATTTGGTATGGGAATAGATAAACCGGATGTGCGATTTGTGATTCATTACGATGTACCTAAATCGCTTGAAGGATACTACCAAGAAACCGGAAGAGCCGGCAGGGACGGTTTAGAAGGCGATTGCGTTTTATTTTACAATCCGAAAGATACCGAAAAATTAGAAAAGTTTTTAAAAGATAAACCCGTAGCTGAGCGAGAAATAGGAACACAACTCATCTCAGAAATGGCCTATTTTGCAGAGTCATCTCAATGTAGACGAAAATCACTCCTGCATTACTTTGGTGAAAATTTCAATGCAGACAAATGCGACAAAATGTGTGATAACTGCCGCAATCCAAAAGATACCATTGAAGTAACCAAGGAAATGGTCATGGCACTTAAAACCATAGACCATACTGCAGGAAAAGTAGCCATAAAGCATGTTATTGAAATCTTGATTGGCAAATCCTCTCAAGAAGTAAAAGCCTATAAACATGATAAGTTTGAGTTTTTTGGAAAAGGAAAAGAAAAAGGAGCTAACTTTTGGAAGACCGTAATTCGATATGCTCAAATCAACAATTACATTGTTAAAAACATAGAATTGTACGGTCTACTTTCCATAAGCGAAGAAGGTTTGGCGTATATTCAAAATCCTACTCGAATTGACCTAGCACAAGATCGTGAATTTGAAGCAATCAGCGATTCAGATTTTGATAATATACAGCTTGAGGCCGTTTTCGATCAACGACTATACGGCCAACTTAAAGATCTGCAAAAAGAGGTTGCCAAAGAAATGGGCCTTCCTCCATATGTAATTTTTCAGCAAACTTCCTTGGAAGATATGGCATTTAAATATCCTATCACCATGGAGGAAATGGAAAATATAACCGGGGTAGGTAAAAATAAAGCAAGAAAGTTTGGTGCAAAATTCATTGAACTTATTGCTCAATATGTAGAGACCTATGAAATAGATCGCCCAGATGACCTGGTACTTAAATCTGTGGTCAACAAAAGCGCACGTAAAATACATATTATACAAAATATTGATAAAAAAGTGCCTTTGGAGGATATAGCTAAGGGGCAAGGTTTAGACTACGAGGAGCTGCTAGAAGAACTAGAGGCTATTGTATACTCTGGAACCCAAGTAGATCTTATGTATTACATTGATGAGCTGATAGATGAAGAAGGTAGAGAAGATATTTATGACTACCTCAAATCTGACGATACAGGAAGTATTGACGCCGCAGTAAATGCTTACGATGGAGAGTTTTCTCATGAAGAAATGAAAGTATTTCAAATACAATTTATGAGTGATGTTGCAAATTAGAAATTAATAATTAAATTTGCACCCGAATTGGCCGATGGTGTAACTGGCAACACGTCTGTTTTTGGTACAGAAGAGTCCAGGTTCGAAACCTGGTCGGCCAACCAAAGTGAAAAAAAGAGGTTTTTTTAACCTCTTTTTTTCTTTACTATAGAGCCTAAAAAACTCAATAGTTTATGATAACCCCTTTGAAGGATAAGGGGTGACAGTAAAACAACGATATGCCCTCTTTTATAAATAAAGTCAAAATATTTGCCGGATCCGGCTCAGAACCACTCGGAGAGAAAATAGCTCTCGCTTACGGTCAAAAATTAGGTACAGTTACAGTTAGTGTTTTTAGTGATGGCGAATTCCAGCCATGCATTGATGAAAGTGTGCGTGGATGTGATGTGTTTATCATTCAATCTACCATGCCTCCTGCAGATAACCTAATGGAGCTGCTCATGTTAATAGATGCTGCCAAAAGAGCATCTGCACACAAGGTGGTTGCCGTTATTCCGTACTTCGGATTAGCTAGACAAGACAGAAAAGACAAACCGCGCGTTCCTATTAGTTCTAAAATGGTGGCAAACATTCTTACCGCCGCTGGTGCAGACCGCGTAATGACCATGGATTTACACGCACCACAAATACAAGGATTTTTTGATATCCCGGTGGACCACTTGGATTCTACCGTAATCTTTATTCCTTATATTAAAAGCCTACAAACTCCTGACCTTGTACTTGCAGCCCCTGATGTGGGAGCTACTAAGAGAGTGAGAGAATTTGCTAAGTTCCTGGGTACTGAAATGGTGATTTGCGACAAAGCGCGTAAAAGAGCCAATGAAATCGCTTCGATGACTGTAATAGGAGACGTAGCAGGAAAAGATGTAGTGCTTATAGACGATATATGCGATACAGCCAACACTTTGTGCAAAGCTGCTGCGCTTATCAAGGAACAAGGTGCTAAATCTGTAAGAGCAGTATGCACGCATCCCGTGTTAAGCGGTAAAGCATACGAAAATTTAGAAAACTCTGTG
>CAMDCQ010000196.1 GCA_945890595.1 Chitinophaga pinensis | reverse complement strand
TATCCATTTTGGTGGGACTTCTCTCTTTACTCTTTTTAGCAAAAGGAGAACTAGTGCTTATATTGAATGGAATGCATTCTCCGGGTTTAAATACTTTTTTCATGGTAACAACGCTTTTGGGAGAATATGTTGGCGTAATTTTAGTTTTGGTTTTATTGTTTTTTACGGCTAAGCATTTTATTCCCGTTTATTTGCTAGCACTGCTAATTACCTTCTTGGTTAGCCAAGGGTTAAAACGATTTGTTTTTGAACACGAAAACAGACCCTCATACACCTATGAGCAATTGGAAAAAATAGAAGGACTAGAGCATCACAAACACCATTCATTTCCCAGCGGACACACTTCAACGGCCTTTGCTATCTTTACGATATTAGCCATCGCATACCCCAAGAAAGGTGTACCTTTTTTGGGAGCGATGCTCGCTGTTCTTGTGGGAATAAGTCGTATTTACTTGGGTCAACATTACCTTATTGATGTGGTTACAGGTGCTATTATTGGATTATTTACATCCTTAGCTGTAGTTCATTTTTATGCGCTTTATGGTCAAAAGAAAAATGGATAAACTGAAGCAGCACACTACTTTTATTGCGCTTCTAGTCGCTTATCTCATCTTATTTTTACCATTTGTGGGCACTGTACCTCTATTTGATTGGGATGAGATAAATTTTGCGGAAGCGGCACGCGAAATGATTGTGACGGGCGATTGGCTTAATGTACAAATTGGGTTTGAACCATTTTGGGAGAAACCTCCATTGTTTATTTGGTTACAAGGAATTTGCATGACTATTTTTGGCGTAAACGAGTTTGCTGCTCGTTTCCCTAATGTGTTAATCGGATTTGTTACTCTCATTGTTTTGTATGCTACATTACTTAAGCGATACGGTAAGCAAGCCGCTGTTTTTAGTATTCTTTTTTACTTGGGTTCATTTACATCCCACTTTTATTTTAAAAGCGGAATCATCGATCCACTTTTTAATCTCCTGATATTCGGCAGTATTATACACTTGGTGAAAAGTGTAGAAACACAAAAGCGCACCTATTTTTTCTATGCAGGATTATGGCTGGGCCTTGCGGTACTCACCAAAGGACCAACGGCGCTTTTGCTCGTAGGACTTACCGGACTTTTTTATCAACTTGTGTATCGGGTAAATTTTTACAGTTTCAAAGATATACTGGCACTTATAGTTGGTTTTTTTCTGGTAACCGGTTTGTATTTTGGTGTGCAAATCGCTCACATGGGTACTTGGTTTTTACGTGAGTTTATCGTGTATCAAGTAGACTTATTTCGCTATCCTATTGCATCGCATGGACAACCATTTTACTACCATTGGGTGGTTTTACTAATAGGTTGTTTCCCCATGTTTATTCTTGCGTTGCCTGGTTTACTAGGAAAGCAAAATGTATCGGGCGATAGTACCTATTACCGTTGGTTAAAAGTGCTGTTTTGGGTGGTGCTCATTGTATTTTCACTGGTTACTACAAAGATTGTACACTACAGTAGTTTATGCTATTTGCCAATAGCGGCAGTGAGTGGTATTTGGCTCTCACGTTATGAGGGTATTTCAGGAATAATTAAGTTTTTGTTGGCGCTCGTTGGCTTAATTTGGGTAGTGTTGTTGAGTATTTTGGGTTTACTAGCCCTTATTCCCGAACAGTTAATAGGTTGGATTAGTCCTTATATCAAAGATGATTTTGCACTAGCACAAATTAGAAGTCTAACCGACTGGAATTGGATTCCGTTGATATTGGGGATTGTAATGGCACTCACGATACTTAGGGTTGTCCTTAAGCCGAGTAAGCTAGCAATTTCACAATTACTTGTTGTCCAGATGCTGTTAATCACACTTTTACTATCATCTGTGGTGCCTGCAATAGAATATAATATTCAAGGAAAGTGGAAAGCTAAGCTAGCAACATATCAAGGAGTAAAAATGGCCCATTTTACCTATGGCTTTAAAAGCTATGCACACATTTATTATACCTCACATCAGGATTTGAATGAACTAAGAGAGGTAAAGCAACAGCTTTTAGCGCAGAAGAAAATTTTGAGTATTACGGAATTAGATCAGTTCGCAAAAAACGAGTTCGACAATGAAGTGCGAGATTTCGTGATTCATCATACCAATATCCCCGTTTCCATATCGGCCAAAGTGCAAAAGTTTGAAGAAATGGGAACCATTTATCCGGAATTAAGTATGGTTTTCGAAGGCAATGGTTACGGTATTTGGGAGAGAAATGCCCCTAACTAAATTCGATTAAAGCTAGAATTCCAGTGTCCCGTTAATCCAGCTTCCATCTAAATGTGCGTGGTAGGATTTGTAAAAGTCAATGGCAGGCTCATTCCAATCCAACACTTGCCAAACCATGCCATTACACTCACTTTCTTTACCAAACTGAATGCACTTCTGAAACAATAATTGCCCAGCGCCTAATCCTCTACTTTGTTCAGTTACTATCAAATCCTCCAAATAGAGACGTTTTCCTTTCCAGGTGCTATATCTAAAATAGGTGATTGCCATGCCTATAACGAGATCATCCGTCTCCGCTACAAAAGCATCAAAAATGGGTTTTTCTCCAAATCCATCTTTTTCCATTAACTCGGGAGTATTTATAACTTCATGGGGTGCTTTTTCAAAAACAGCTAATTCGGTGATTAACGCTAGCAAATCTGGGATGTCTGCGCTAGTTGCTTTTCTAATATTTATTTTTTTATTCACTACTTATTCAATTTTAATGTTGGGGTAATATGCTTTTAGTTTACTTGCACCACAAAATAAGGCAAGCAAGTTAAGTATCAAATGGAGTTTTCAGAAATTTTTAAATTAGTAGGGGCACTAGGACTGTTTATATACGGTATGATGGTGATGAGTGACGGCATTCAAAAAATGGCTGGCGCTCGCATGCAAAGTGTACTTAGCTCGATTACCTCTAACAGATTCAAAGGAATATTTACAGGGTTTTTTACCACATCATTAATCCAGAGTAGCAGTGCTACAACGGTGATGATTGTAAGTTTTGTAAATGCAGGCTTACTTAATTTGAGACAAGCTATTGGTGTTATAATGGGTGCTAATATTGGCACTACGATGACGGCTTGGTTACTCGTCGCTTTTGGATTTTCGAAGTTTAGTTTAGATGATTATGTGTTTCCTATTTTAGCCTTAGGTGTTCCTTTGCTATTTGTAAACAGAGGAAGCCTTAAGAATCTAGGAGAATTTTTAGTTGGTTTTTCGTTGTTGTTTTTAGGTCTAAGCGGAATGAAGGATGCCGTAGAGGGCTTAAATCTTGCCGATAGTGAAGGATTTCGGAGTATGATCACTTTTTTAGCTGCACAAGGATTTTTCGGTATTATAGTTTTAGTTTTGGTAGGTACGCTCGTAACTGTTGTTGTTCAAAGCAGCAGTGCAGCTATGGCATTAACTCTATCTCTATGCGGAACGATGGGATTACCTTTTGAAATGGCTGCAGCCATCGTTTTAGGTGAAAACATAGGTACTACAATCACGGCAAATCTTGCGGCACTCGTAGGCAATGTACATGCAAAACGTGCTGCCCGGTCGCACTTTATATTCAATATTTTTGGTGTCGTTTGGATGTTATTAATATTTCATTGGTTTACTAAAGGCATAGGTTTACTTATGGAAAATACGCGATGGGGAAGCCCGTTTGGTGGTGCAAACGATGAAGCAATACGCTATTCTTTGTCTGCATTTCACACTGTTTTTAATATCGTTAATACTTTAATTCTGGTATGGTTTGTTGAGCTCATCGAGAAAATAGTGATAAAAATCACACCATCTAAAGGAGAAGAAGATGAGGTGTTTAAATTGGAGTATATTGGTTCTGGATTAGTAGGTACACCAGAGTTGTCTGTATTAGAGGCTAAAAAA
>CAMDCQ010000195.1 GCA_945890595.1 Chitinophaga pinensis | reverse complement strand
GTGTTGATGTAAAAGACACTGAAGATTTTTCTCACGCTTATATTTATGCTAAAAATGTTTTCACAAGCTCTATTGGCGTTAATTTTAATGAAGCAATAGAAAAAGGGATTGTTGAGAATGTAGCACCTGCTACTGTTCCGTCTTTCAATATCACAACAGGTGGAGTAATTACTGCAATAGCTGCTCGTAAAAAAGCAGATTCAGAATTAATTCTATACCAAAAAGTGGGCGTTCGTGACGGTGCATACGGAAATACTCCTTGGGCACACGAAATGCCAGATCCAGTTTCTAAAGTAACTTGGGATAATTACCTTTCAGTTGCTATGGCAGACGCCAAAGCTAATGGATGGGAACTTGGTGACATGGTATCTGTAAGTACTGCTAATGGAAAATACGAACTTCCTGTTCTTATCCAACCAGGACAATCAAAAGGAACGTTCGGTATCGCTTTAGGATATGGAAGAGTGTTACCTCCAGAAGTACAAAATGATTTAAAAGATCTTGGCCAAAATGTTTATCCGTTGGTAGACAAGAAAGCAGGTTTTGCAAACTATATTATAAGTGGCGTAACCATTGAAAAAATAGCGGGTGCGGCATTACACGAATTTGGTATGACTCAATCTCACTATTCTATTGAAGGTAGAGATATTATAAGAGAAGCTAGATTAGAAGATTTCAAAAAAGATCCTAAAGCTGGCCAACACGTTCACAAACCGAAGCCGATCACATTATGGGAAGATTACGATTACAGTAAAGGGCACCATTGGGGTATGGCTATAGACATGAATACTTGTACTGGATGTAGTGCATGTATTGTAAGTTGTAGTATAGAAAATAACGTACCTATTGTAGGTAGAGATGAGGTTAGACGTAGAAGAGAAATGCATTGGTTACGTATCGATAGATACTACAGCTTTGAAGCTCCAACTACCAAAGACCTTAGCTTAAGTATAGTTCACGGCGGTGACCAAACGGTGAAAGCAGGTGAGCAAATGAGCAAAGAAAAAGTAATGGAAGCATATGCTGAAGCATCAGAAGATAAAGCTACAGCTTATGATTACTATGAGAATGTACAAGTTGCTCATCAACCTATGATGTGTCAGCATTGTGATAATGCTCCGTGTGAGACAGTTTGTCCTGTACTTGCAACTACACACAGTAGTGAAGGTCTAAACCAAATGACTTACAACAGATGTATTGGTACTAAATATTGCGGTAACAACTGTCCTTATAAAGTACGTAGATTCAACTGGTTCAGATACAATGAAAATGAGAAGTTCGATTATCATTTCAGTAACGACCTAGGCAAAATGGTAATCAATCCAGATGTAACTGTCCGTTCAAGAGGTGTGATGGAAAAATGTAGCTTCTGTGTTCAAAGAATCCAAGCTACTAAGCTTGTTGCCAAACGTGAAAATCGTAAAATGAATACGGATGAATTCACCACTGCGTGTGCTCAAACGTGTCCATCTAATGCTATTGTATTTGGTGATTTGAACGATGCTAACAGTGAAATAGCTAAACTATACAGAGATGATAGATCTTATCATGTTTTAGAGGAACTGGGTATAAAACCAAGTGTTCAATACTTGACTAAGATTAGAAATAAATAATAACGAAAGAATCAGACAGTAATCAATATGTATACAGCAGATATAAGAAAACCGTTAGTACTTGGCGGAAAAACTTACACAGACGTCACCAATGACGTTTGCAGGCCTATTGAAAACAAACCTACTAATTCATGGTGGTTAGGGTTTTCAATAGCCGTATTGCTTCTTCTCATCCTAGCAGGCACACTTGCTTGGACTGTTTGGGAAGGAATTGGAACTTGGAACGTAAATAAGTCCGTAATGTGGGGTTGGGATATTACCAACTTCGTATTTTGGGTAGGTATAGGTCACGCAGGAACACTAATTTCTGCTGTACTTTTACTCTTCAGACAAAAATGGAGAATGTCTATTAACCGTTCTGCAGAAGCAATGACGATTTTTGCAGTATTCTGTGCGGCAATTTTTCCTTTATTTCACATGGGACGCGTATGGTTAGGCTTTTGGCCATTGCCGCTACCTAATGCATTTGGTTCTTTATGGGTCAACTTTAACTCCCCGTTACTTTGGGATGTATTTGCAATTTCCACGTATCTTTCTGTATCATTGGTATTCTGGTACTTAGGTCTTATTCCTGATATTGCTACCATTAGAGATAGAGCTACCACCAAGGCTAGAAAATTCTGGTACGGATTTTTTGCAATGGGCTGGAATGGTTCTGCTAAGGCTTGGGGTAGATATGAAGTTGTAGCCTTAATTCTTGCGGGTATTTCTACTCCGCTGGTATTATCGGTTCACACAATTGTATCTATGGACTTTGCTACTTCTGTAATTCCAGGATGGCATACTACGATATTCCCTCCCTACTTTGTGGCTGGAGCAATTTTCTCTGGTTTCGGGATGGTACTTACGCTTCTCCTTATTGCAAGACACGTAATGAATTATGAAAATTACATCACTTCTGAGCATCTAGAAGCAATGACCAAAGTCATTCTACTGACTGGATCTATAGTTGGTGTTGCCTACATTACTGAATTCGTAATTGCAGCATATTCAGGCTACGAGTATGAGCAGTATGCTTTTGCTAATAGAATGTTTGGTCCTTATGCATGGGCCTACTGGACTATGATGTTCTGTAATCTTATGGCTCCTCAAGTTTTTTGGAGTAAATGGGCAAGAACTACGCCTTGGTTCATCTTTGTAATTTCGATAATCGTTAACATCGGAATGTGGTTCGAACGCTTCGTAATTATCGTAACCTCTCTGCACAGAGACTTTTTACCAAGTAGCTGGGTAATGTACCACGCAACATGGGTAGAAGTAGGCATTTTCTTAGGAACATTTGGACTATTTTTCACTTGTTTCTTCTTGTTCGCTAAATTCTTGCCAGTGATCAATATGGCGGAAGTAAAAACTATCATTAAAGACAACGAATAATATGGTTGATAAAAGTATTCTATTAGATAATAAGAAGTTTACAGTTGGTACTTTTACTGACTCGGATAAGCTTTTGCACGCAGTAGAAACCCTACGAAAAAAAGGGGTTAAAATATTTGATTGCTACACTCCTTTTCCGGTGCATCACTTAGATCATGCCCTTGGTTATACACGAACTAATCTAACCATCGGAGCATTCTTGTGTGGTATTGTAGGCTCACTTACTGGTTTTACACTAGCCTATAGTATGAACGTTGTAGATTGGCCAATGATCATTGGAGGAAAACCTCAAGATATCAATGTATTTACCAGTTTTATTCCCGTAATATTTGAGCTTACCATTCTTTTTACCGCGTTTGGCATGGTAATCATGTTCTTTGCGCGTAACCGAATGATGCACGGTATTAAAGAAGATTTATTAGACAGACGTCAAACGGATGATCATTTGCTAATTGCTATTGATAATAGTGAGGCGCAGTCTTTAAGTAACGATGAAATACAAACTATCTTGGTAAACGAAGGTGCTGTTAAGGTAAAAGGAAACGTAGAAGCGTTTAATACCTCTTTGACCACTGAAGAAGAGTTAGAAATCGTAATTGGCAATAATGAAGGTGCTTCAGTTATTAATTAAACTAGTTCAATCATAGACCAATAATTAACAATTAAAAAAATGAAATTGAATACTATTTTAAAATATTCGTTAGTATTAGGTTTACCTGCTTTTAGTATGGTATCCTGTGTAAGTTCTGGAGACAATCCTGGAATAGAATACGCTCCTAATATGTACATTTCTCAAGCTTACGAGCCATTCTCTCAAGATAAATATTTCGACAACAATCCTTATGGTATGACCATGAGATTGCCAGTGAACGGAACCGTAGCAAGAGGTCAAGCCACCTTTTACTATCCAATACCTAATA
>CAMDCQ010000194.1 GCA_945890595.1 Chitinophaga pinensis | reverse complement strand
CGGTTTATCTCTTTGTTTTGCTGACTTCCATTTACCTGAGGTTAGTTTAATAACGCGCATTGCTTCTTCCTCAAGACCGAAGCCTTTTTTGCTTCCAAGTATCGCTATATCTTTTACTAAACCCGACTTATCTATTACGAACATTACGTTAACTGTGCCTTGTTGATCGTTTTCTAACGCCATGGCTGGGTAACTAATATTTTCAGCGATAAATTTTTGAAGGCCTTCTTCTCCCCCTGGGAATTCTGCTTTTTCGGATACGTCAAAGATTTCCAGAATTTCCTCTGTTTCCTGATCAACTTCTGTTTCCATAATCTCAGGCTGTTCTTCAATTTCAGCATCATCTTCTACAACTTCGATAGATGGTGGTGGTGGCGGTGGTGGTGGCGTACGTTGTTGTACGGTGTTTTCCATTACAACAAGATCTTCGTCTATCACAAGCGTCCCCAGATTTTCAACTTTCTTCTCATACACCTTGTAGGTAAAAGCACCGAAAACTAACAATATAGAAAACGCAAGTCCGACAAGAAAGAAGTCAATACGCTTGTTACCGACTTCTGGTTTTGAATACTTTTTTACTTCCATAAAATTTATTATTTCAAAATTAACTGATTATTTATTCTATTAATGCACTTTGTTAAGAAAAGGTAAATACTTTTTGAGTAAAGGTACGTTTCGCCTAATAAAAGGCAACATAATTAACCCCAACACACTGCCAATTGTATTTGCTATAATATCATCCAATTCGTAACTGCGTCCCAAAGACATAGTTGCTTGTAGTATTTCAATCAGAACCCCAAAAGTGATGCTGACTGCCATAAGTTGGTACACCTTTTTCTTTTCTGAAATACCTGATGCCAATGACCATAACATAAAGAAAACCGAGTACAGTGTAAAGTGTACTAGCTTATCAATTGAAATTATAGTATCAAACGAAAATGCCCTAAAAATAGAAGCAGGTAGCAAGCATGAGGCAGAAATGAGAAGTGTCCAAAGTATCGCTAGTACTAGAGCAATCCTACGTCGAGTCACTTTTTAATGGCCTATAAGTGCTTTATAATCAGCTGCCGATAGTAAACCATCCACTTCGCTAGGGTCAGTTAATTTTAGTTTAATCATCCATCCAGCTTGGTAAGGATCGCTATTTACACTTTCAGGCTCGCCCTCTAGACCATCATTCATTTCGGTAATTTCGCCACTCAACGGCATAAATAAATCCGAAACAGTTTTAACAGCTTCAATTGTACCAAACACTTCATCTTTAGACAAGGTATCTCCTACTGTTTCTATTTCAATAAATACGATATCTCCTAACTCGCTTTGAGCGAATTCTGTAACCCCAACAGTAGCGATGTCTCCATCTATTGCTACCCATTCGTGCTCCTTGGTGTACTTTAAATTTTCTGGAAAGTTCATGTGTATATTTTTATTTTAATTGATTATGCTGATTTTTTTTTGATGTTAAATATGTGTAGCACATCATGTAGTTTTTGTTTGAGGTCTTTACGCTCTACAATGAAATCTACAAAACCTTTTTCTTGCAAAAACTCAGACCGCTGAAATCCTGCAGGCAGATCTTTTCCAATGGTTTCTTTAATAACCCTAGGCCCCGCAAAACCTATTAAGGCCTTTGGTTCTGCTATGTTGATGTCGCCAAGCATGGCAAAGGATGCCGTGATACCACCCGTAGTAGGGTCAGTCAAAACACTTATATAAGGCAACTTAGCTTCGTCTAATAAAGCCAGTTTAGCTGATGTTTTGGCCATTTGCATGAGCGAGAATGCAGCTTCCATCATCCGAGCACCGCCACTTTTAGATATGATAATCATTGGCAAGTTCTGCTCTAACGCTGCTTCAATGGCTCTGCTTATCTTTTCACCTACCACACTTCCCATGGATCCACCTATGAAGGCAAAGTCCATAACTGCCATAGATACTTTTATTCCATGTATTTTGCCTGTAGCTGTTCTTACCGCATCGTTTAGTCCACTTTTCTTGATAGACGATTCTAAGCGCTGCACATAGGGTTTGGTATCTTCAAAGTGTAAAGGATCTCCAGAAACTAAGTTCTCGTCCAATTCTTTGAACTTGCCCTCATCAAAAAGAATACTAAAGTACTCCCTAGAACCTATTCTATCGTGATGATTGCAAGATGGACAAACCCATAAATTTGCCTCGAACTCCTTGGTGCTAGTAGGGTCCTTGCACTCAGGACATTTATGCCATAAGCCATCTGGGGTAGGTTTTTTATCCTGTGTTTTGGTAAGTATACCGTCTTTTACTCGCTTAAACCAGCTCATAATAATTCTATATCAAAAGTATAATTTTAGGTCGAATTTAGTTACTAAAAAACCTGGTTGAGAAATTACTCTTTGGGGTTACTCGTTCACTTCTTTTACTAAAAAAAACTATTTTTGGTTGTTTTAAATTAGGCAGCAAAAGTACATTTTTTTTAATTTTTACCTTTGTGTTTAAATGGTTAATTCAATTTCTGTAGAAATAGCCCTTAGCGAAGAAAGGTTACATGACTTATTTGCTATTCGGAACAACGTATTTGTGAATGAGCAAGGTGTAGATGAGACTGCAGAGCACGATGAGTTTGAAGCAATAAGCACACACTTAATAGCCTTGTACAATAATCAACCGGCCGGAACATGCCGTTTTAGAAAAACAGAAAGTGGAATTAAGCTCGAACGATTTGCTGTACTGCCTATCTACCGTCAGCTCAGTATTGGCTCTGCCTTATTAACGCACTGCCTAAGTTTAGTAGACTTAGACCTCCAGATATACTTACATGCTCAAGTGCAAGTAGAACAATTTTATGCCAAACACGGCTTTGTCCGTTCGGGTGAGCGTTTTGAAGAAGCAGGCATACAGCATTACAAGATGATATGGCGACCAAAAGAACAAATGAATTCTCACTCAATCCTTAAACAAGCAAAATGAATAGAAATCAATCTACACTTACCTTTTTGACTATAAAGCCTAAATTTGCCGCTTCCATATGAAGAAAATATTAGTAACTGGAGGATTAGGCTATATAGGGAGTCATACCGTTGTAGAACTACAAAATGAAGGCTATGATGTAGTGGTAATTGACAATCTAAACAACTCTAGTGACCAAGTGCAGTCACGCATTGAAAGCATAACCGGCAAACCATTTGAGCTGCTTGTGGGAGATGTAAACGATACGGTTGCTTTACAAAGCCTTTTCAACAAACATTCTTTTGACGGGGTTATTCACTTTGCGGCGTATAAGGCGGTAGGCGAGTCGGTAGAAAATCCAATCATGTATTATCAAAATAATGTTTCTGGATTAATTTCTGTGCTGGAGGCAATGAATACATTTAAGGTTTCTAACCTCATTTTCTCTTCTAGTTGTACCGTTTATGGAGCAGCTACCGATTTACCCGTTACTGAAAATACCTTAATTCAAAAAGCAGAAAGCCCTTACGGTACTACTAAGATTTTAGGCGAAGATATTATTCAAGATTTTGCAAAACACAAAGCATTTAAATCTATCCTGTTGCGCTACTTTAATCCTGTAGGAGCACATCCCACAGCGCAGATAGGTGAACTTCCGCTAGGTGTTCCAAGTAATTTAATTCCGTTTGTTACCCAAACTGCTGCAGGCATTAGAGCGCAGCTTACCGTGTATGGAGACGATTACGCTACCGCAGATGGGACCTGCATACGCGATTACATACATGTGGTAGATCTTGCAAAAGCGCATGTAAAAGCATTAAACTATGCGAGTAAAATGTCAAAATCGGTTGATGTATTTAACGTTGGAACTGGAAACGGTACTACCGTACTAGAAGTGATACGCGCCTTTGAAAGCGTAAATGGGATTAAATTAAATTACAAAATAGGACCACGACGCGCTGGTGACGTAGAACAAATATGGGCGGACACAACCAAAGTTTCTGA
>CAMDCQ010000193.1 GCA_945890595.1 Chitinophaga pinensis | reverse complement strand
AGGTACTGCGTATCATACCATCACTTACGGTAAAGGTTTAATGGGTTCACATGCATTTATGCTTAACCCAGAAGAACGTTGGAAAGTAATTAAGTACGTAAAATCATTGGCATACGGAGATGCGTTTCAATACACAAGCGGAAATTCTTCCACTGACACACTAGCGGTTGCACAACCTGTGATTAGCGAAGAAATAGTAACAAATAATTAAACGAAGGAATGGGACATCATACAATTACGGAAGTAAGACAAGAAAAATTTGACTTCTCAACGAGAATAAAACTTATACCTATTCTACTTTTTGTGGTAGGATCTATTTTAGCTGGAGTAGGTGCGATGCAAGCAAAGAAAAGCTGGGATGCACCGCGTGCAGAAGTAACTAATGCTGTAAATGACCACAGTAACGAAGCTACTAATCATGAAGCGCAAGAAGAACATGCTGATCATCACCAAACCTTAGCCGAAGCTCATTCAGATAGTTCAGTATCATCTGCTGCTCATGCTGAAGAAAATCACGCTGAAGTTGCTCATGAGGAAGGGGCTCACGCCGAAGCTCATGCTTCTGGTGAACATGCAGAAGCTCACGGGAATCAACATGAAGCAACGTATATGACACGTGTTTGGGCGAATCTTCTATTAAACAGTTACTACTTTTGGTTATTTGCGGTATCAGCTTTATTTTTTATTGCTGTAAACTATGTAGCGAATGCCGGTTGGGCTGTAATGCTTAAGCGTATTATGGAAGCGCAAAGCAGTTATTTACTCGTTGGTTCTATTTTGTTGTTTACCGTTTTATTTTTAGGTAGAGATACACTTTACCATTGGGTGCAATATTTTGATGGATCTTCTGCAGGTAATGCAGAGGCTGCCGGCTACGACGCTATTCTAGAAAGCAAGCATTGGTTGCTAAATAACTCGTCTATTTTCTTCTTCGTTCCTTTTGTTCTTATCGTTTGGTATTTAATTAGAACCAAATTAAGAAGAAACAGTCTTGCTGAAGATGAAACGCCTGGTTTAGATATGTTTAAAAATTCAACAAGATGGTCTGCTGGATTTATTTTCTTCTTTGCATTTTCATTTTCTGCACTTTCTTGGTTAATTATCATGAGTCTGGATGCACATTGGTATTCTACCATGTTCTCCATTTATAACTTTGCTATATCATTTGTATCAGGCCTTTCGGTAATGATGTTAATACTTCAATACTTAAAGTCAAAAGGCTACATGGAAATGGTATCAGACGAAGTGGTGCATGATTTAGGTAAATTTATGTTTGCATTTTGTGTATTCTGGGGATACATCTTCTTAAGTCAATGGTTGCTTATTTGGTACACCAACCTTCCTGAAGAAACTATTTATTTCCAAGCCAGACTTAACTCTCATTTTAAACCCTTATTCTTTATTAATGTGTTTATGTGTTTCTTAATTCCTTTCCTAACGTTAATGATGAGAAATGCTAAACGTTCTCCTAAAGTATTATTAGCCGCAGGTCTAACTATTCTAGTAGGTCACTGGGTAGATATGTATTTGCTTATTATGCCAGGAACTGTTGGTAACAAAGCTGATTTAGGACTCTTAGAAATAGGCACTACTATGGCATTTGCGGGTATATTTATATACACTGTGCTTCATTCATTGAGTAAAGCAAATCTATATCCTTTAAACCATCCTTATCTACTTGAGTCTGCCAACCACGATGTAGGCGTTTAAGTAAAAAGTAAACTATTTTGTAAGAGGCTCTGAATTGTATTCAGAGCCTCTTTTATTTTTAGTATAATTGTACTCATGGGAGTCGTTCGGTATCTTGGCGCATTTGTATTTATTCTTATAGGATATTATTCATTAACGACAACAGGCGTTGGTACATACAGTCTGTTGTTCTTCTCTTTCGGAGTAATTCCTATTCTAGAACTTGTCATACCTCCGTCAGCAACGCTAAACGAACCCAAATCCATTAGAGCTTATACCATGGTTCTATATGCTATTGTTCCTCTTTACTTCGGTTTATTGTTGTACTTTTTACTAACCATAGGACAAGATACAAATACCTTGACCCTAGTGGGTAAAATAACCGCAATGGGGATGTTGCACGGTATCTTTGGAATTAATATGGCACATGAGTTAGGACACAGAAAAAGTAAGCTAGACCAATTTCTTGCGCAACTTTTACTATGGAGCAGCCAATACACTCATTTTTTCATTGAACACAATAGAGGTCACCATAAGCGAGTTGCCACTCTGGAAGATCCAGCCACGGCAAGAAAAGGTGAGACTATTTTTAATTTTTGGAAAAGATCTATTCGTGATAGCTTTATTTCTGCCTGGAAGTTAGAAAATGATGTGCAGATAAGGGAAAACAAAGCTGTCTTCCGATGGAATAATCACATGGTAAAATATATGGTATACCAGACCGCTTTAATTGCAGTGATTTGGGGAACGCTAGGCATTATTACCTTGTTGTATTATCTATCAGCCGCTCTATTTGGTATACTATTACTAGAAACTATAAACTATATAGAACACTATGGCTTGCTCAGGAAAAAAATTAGCGTGTCTGCGTATGAGCGGGTTCAAGATATACACTCTTGGAATTCAGACCATTTACTAGGCAGATATTTACTTTTCGAATTAACACGCCATAGTCACCACCATGAAAACAGTCTAAAAACATACCCAGAATTGCAAAGCAAAGAAAAATCACTGCAACTGCCTACAGGCTATCCCGGTATGATGTTACTCAGTTTGATACCACCGTTATTTTTTAAGGTGATGGATAAGAGATTGGTTTAGTTGAAATAACTTAGATATGCTTTACTTGCGTTTTTTCTTCTTAGGCTTAACTTTATTTTCTTCCCCTTTCATAAGAGACTTCCAGTTATCCTTAGTGTCATCAGCAAACTCAATCGTTTCACTGTATTCCGCCTTTGTTACCGTCGCTCTCGTTATGGGTACTGTGGTATACTCTTCTATAGCGTCAACTAACGGTTTTTCTTCTTTAGCACAAAAAGATATGGCTCTACCCTTTGCTCTACCCCTACCCGTTCTGCCTACGCGATGCACGTAATTTTCTGGCACTTCGGGTATGTCATAATTAATTACAAAATCTATCCCATCTATGTCAATCCCTCTGGCAGAAACATCCGTGGCAATCATAACCTTACACGCATTGGTTCTAAAGGCTAGTAATGCGATCTCTCTTTCAGATTGTTCTTTATCACCGTGAATGGTAACACTATCTATTTCGAGTCGCTCCATCGCCGATTTTACACGCTCAGCCCTCACCTTGGTTCTAACAAATACCAAGAATTTTTTATCTGCATTCTCTTCAATAAGACGTTTTAAGAAAAAACGTTTATCGTCCATTTCCACAAAAACGATTTGATGATTTACATTTTTGCTTACTGGATCTTTAGGCGAAACCTGTATACGAATAGCATTACTGCTCACCATCTTATAGGCTTGTTGCTTAATCTTTTGATTGATGGTTGCCGAAAAGAATAAAGTCTGTCTTTTACCTGGTATTTTATTAACTAAGTCATCTATATCTTTTGCAAAACCAAGATCGAGCATTTGATCTGCCTCGTCTAAAATGAGTATTTCTATTTTTTTAAGACTTAGATAACCTTGACTTGCTAAGTCAAACATTCTGCCAGGCGTACTTACAATAATGTCCATACCTTCCAAAAGTTTAGCAATTTGATGATCCTGCTCAACTCCCCCGTAGACACATAGCGCTTTAACTTTTGTATTCTTCCCAATCTGATTAAATACTTGTGTTATCTGTTGAGCCAATTCACGTGTAGGAACCATTACTATGGCACGTACAAATGCACCTTTTTCAAACGCCTTGTATTTTATCTGTTGTATTTTATCAATTATGGGAATAGCAAATGCTGCCGTTTTACCCGTACCCGTTTGAGCTATAGCCAACAAATCCTCGCCACGTTGTATATGAGGTAAGCACTTAAATTGGATGTCTGTGGGACGTTTAAAGCCCATCCCTTCCAAGTTCCGTTTTACTTCTTTAGACAGTCTATACTCTTCAAACTTCATTGATAATGCAA
>CAMDCQ010000192.1 GCA_945890595.1 Chitinophaga pinensis | reverse complement strand
ACTTTCTGCCAACTCATAATGTATACGTGAATGCTGCATTCCCAATTGGGCGAGCAATTCATCTATGCGTTGCTCTATTTGAGTAGCTTTCTTTTTTCGTTTATTGCTGAGTTGTCGTGCTTTGGTGAGTAATGTCGTTTCTTGTTTTGCGATACTTTGGTCAAGGATAGCTATTTCACCACTTAGGCTTTCGGTTACGTTTAGTTTTTGCGCTAGCTCGTCACGTAATTGTATTAATTCTGCCATATTGGTAGCGCGGTGTTTGCTTTTTAGGTTAAAAATTAAGCCTAATTTTTCGCTAACCTCGGTTAGTCGTTCCGGATTTACTTCAATATGCTCTGCATTTTTTGCTATTTCGTGGGCTATATCTTGCATTTCCAGAAGCACAGAATGTACGCGATCGCTCAATCCAATGGTTACTGCTGTTTTTTGCGCTTTAAGTATATTTCGCAATTCTTGGAGTTGCGCTGTTATGGCCATATCTGATCCACTCACGAGCACATCTGCATCATTAAACGTGCGAATTAAGTCTTCTGCATTTTCTAAGAGTTCTTGTTCTTCAGAGAGTTCACCTTCGTGCACAGCCTCTAGCTGGGCTGCTGCTAGCTCATCCCAAAGAAATTGATTAAAGTCACTTTCTTTGGCTAATTCTGCCTCTTGCTGGCGGTATTTTTCGAGCGTTAGTTTATCTTTTTTGAGTGCTTTTAATTCACTTGTATAGGCTAGTTGTTCCTCCAATAAGCCAGCTAGAATATCCAAACTGTAATACTGAAATTCGGTTTTAAAGAGTTGCAGGTTGTCATGTTGAGAATGAATTTCAATTAGATTAGCGCCTAAATCTTCCAGTGATTTTAAATTAACCGGTGTATCGTTTACAAACGAACGACTTTTACCGCTGCTGGTAATCTCGCGTCTGAGTATGGTCTGCTCTTCATAATCCAAGTCATGCTCATTAAAAATAGACTGAATTGCATAGCCCCTCACATCAAAAGTAGCTTCTATAACACACTTATCTTCTTTGTTTCTAAGCGAGGAAATATCGGCACGCTTACCAAGAGCCAAACCCAAAGCCCCTATTAAAATGGACTTTCCTGCACCTGTTTCACCTGTTATTATATTCATACCTTTATCAAAATGCATATCCACATCAGATATCAAGGCATAGTTTTTTACTTTTAGACTTATCAGCATATCGCGTAGCAAATGTAAATTAATATTATCAAACAAATGGATAAAAATATTATCAAAATACCAGATTACGACCTAGGTGTTTCACGTTTTTAAGGCAACTTAAATCCTGTACCCATTCATATATCCGAAAACGAGCTGTTTACTACGTTATCCTCAGGTTACCCGTTATGATTCAGTATTAAATTGATCATTTTGACCCACCATACGCATATTTAAAGCACAATGAGACTTAAATTTGCGGTATAATATGAGCGACACAAGACCTTTAATATTAATTAGCAATGACGACGGGATAACCGCTCCGGGTATATTGGCAACCGTAGAAGTAATGAAAACCTTTGGGAAAGTAGTGGTGGTAGCACCTGACAGCCCGCAAAGCGCTATGGGCCACGCCATTACCATAAATAAGCCACTCCGACTGGTACAGAACCATCAGTTTGGGCCAGATGTAGAGAGTTATCACTGCAGTGGTACTCCCGCAGATTGCGTAAAACTAGCTATTGATAAAGTACTTCATCGCAAACCTGACTTGCTAGTAAGTGGCATAAACCACGGCTCTAATTCCTCTATCAATGTAATATACAGTGGTACTATGAGTGCGGCAATGGAAGGGGCAATAAGTGGCGTTACTTCTGTAGGATTCTCCTTGTTAGATTTTAGTTGGGATGCCGATTTTTTAGCGTCCAAGGTTTACATGCAAAAAATAATCGCTTCTGTTTTAAAAAACGGATTGAGTGAAGGCGTATTGCTAAGTGTAAACATACCAAATGTACCCGAAAGTGAGCTACAAGGCGTAAAAATATGCCGACAAGCTCGTGCCAAATGGGTAGAAGAATTTGATCATCGAACAGATCCTCACGGCCGAGATTACTATTGGCTTACCGGTAAATTTCAGAATATGGATAAGGGAGAAGATACAGATGAATGGGCACTAGCACACAATTACGTATCGGTGGTACCTGTTCATTTTGACCTAACTGCGCATCATGCCCTGCAAAATCTGAATACCTGGGATATTTAAATTACCGTTTTACCAAACTACCCACTATCACTATGAACAATATAGTTAACAATCGCATTTTAGGCTTTATACTAGGCTTAATAACTCCCCTAGTTATCTTGTATGGGGTAAATATTTATAATTTTCCGAACCTAACCTTTAGTACCTTTTTAAAAACGGGATTTCAAACCGCGTTATTAAGTCCCTATCTCAAGATTGGCGCATTATTTAATCTGGCACCGTTCTTTTTATTTATCAATATGGATAAACTAAAAACGTGTCAAGGAATTGTATTTGCCACCATCTTCATTGGGTTTTTTATAGTTTATTTCACCTTAATGTAGTTATGAAGTACTACGTTATATCTGGCGAAACCTCCGGCGACAACCATGCTAGTCGCGTCATGCTTGAGCTCAAAAAGCTAGATCCACACGCCTTTTTCAGAGGCATGGGAGGCGACATGAGTCGTGAAGCAGGCCAAGAATTGGTTATACACCAAAAAGAAATGGCCATTATGGGTTTTGCAGAAGTAGTAGGTAGTATTGCTAAAATCCTTAAAAATATTCGCCGCATCAAAAGAGATATTTTAACGTGGAAACCGGATGTCGTACTACTCGTAGACTACCCTGGTTTTAATTTTAAAATAGCCAAATACGCATTTAACCACAAAATACCTGTTCATTACTATATATCTCCCAAGGTTTGGGCGTGGAAAGAAGGAAGAGTAGAACTCATCCGAAAGTACGTAAGTGAGTTGTACTGTATATTGCCTTTTGAAACGGACTATTTTGCTAATAAAGGGATAAAAGCCACTTATGTTGGCAATCCGAGTAAAGAAACCGTAGATGCATTTTTGGCAACACATACACCAATCCCTGGAACCAACAAGATAGCATTATTGCCCGGAAGTAGAAAACAGGAAATAGCTACGGCGTTGCCCATTATGCTAGAAGCGATGAAAGAGTTTCCTAAGTATGAAGCAATAGTGGCACAAGCGCCAGGGTTTGACGATGAATTTTACCATGCATTTAATCCCACACTCCAACTTATACCTCACACGATGTACGCTTTACTGGCGCAAAGTGACGCTGCAATTGTAACAAGTGGCACGGCTACCCTTGAAACCGCACTAATGAATGTACCCCAAGTAGTGTGCTATAAAACAACGAAAGTAAACTATGCTATAGCAAAGGCTGTGGTTAAATTAAAGTATATCTCCTTGGTTAACTTAATACTGGATGCGCCTTGCGTAAAAGAGTTAATTCAAGATGATTTTGAAGCAGGCAAACTGGGTTACGAATTACATTTAATACTTAAGTCAAAAGACAAACAAGCGCAAATAGCATCGTATTACGAGGAGCTGCACGAGCGCATAGGCGAGAGTCATCCATCGGTAAATGTAGCCCAAACTATTTGGCGAAGTATACAGTAAGTTGACTGGCTAACATTTGCTGTGTGTAGGTTTAGCATCTAGCCTCAGAAATAAGGGTCAAAAAAAATCCTCTCACTAAGCGTAAGAGGATTTTTTAAATTATAGTTTTTAGCTTTTTAAATTTATTTCTTCACTTGCTTTACAACAGCTGCAAACGCTTCAGGGTGATTCATTGCAAGGTCGGCAAGAACTTTTCTGTTAAGTTCTATACCTGCAGCGTGAATCGCTCCCATAAACTGTGAATAGCTCATTCCGTGTAATCTGGCACCTGCGTTAATACGGGTAATCCAAAGGCGACGGAAGTTACGCTTGTTATTTTTTCTATCTCTGTATGCATATTGCCACGCTTTTTCAACTGCGTTTTTAGCTACTGTCCATACATTTTTTCTTCTACCAAAGTATCCTTTGGCATGTTTCATCATTTTTTTGCGTCTTCTCCTAGAGGCGACGGCGTTTACTGATCTTGGC
>CAMDCQ010000191.1 GCA_945890595.1 Chitinophaga pinensis | reverse complement strand
GACGATTTCTATTCCTATTTTTATTATTTTAACCCAATTTAAACAAGGATGCTTACTTATTTACTCAACTATTTGGTCATCTAATCTGTTACATTTGCAACAATATTTTTGAAAATGAATTTCGAACTATCCGAAGAACACTTAATGATACAGCAAGCTGCGCGTGATTTTGCTGAAACTGAATTACTACCAGGCGTTATCGAAAGAGATAATGAGCAACGATTTCCGTATGAGCAAATCAAAAAGCTAGGCGAACTTGGTATGTTAGGTATGATGGTTGACCCTAAGTGGGGAGGCAGCGGAATGGATACCATTAGCTATGTGCTAGCAATGGAAGAAATATCTAAAATAGATGCAAGTGCCAGTGTGGTAATGAGTGTAAATAACTCTTTAGTTTGTTGGGGAATAGAAAAACACGGATCTGATGAACAGAAAGAAAAATTTTTACGTCCACTTGCCAGCGGACAAATTCACGGTGGCTTTTGTTTAAGTGAACCAGAGGCAGGTAGTGATGCCACCAGCCAGCGCACAACTGCCATAGACATGGGCGACTATTATCTTTTAAATGGAACCAAAAACTGGATTACCAACGGTAGCTCCGGAAAAACATTTTTGGTAATGGCGCAAACCGATGTTGAAAAAGGACACAAAGGAATTAATTGCCTTATTGTAACTTCAGACATGGAAGGTTTCCAAGTTGGCAAGAAAGAAGATAAACTCGGCATTAGAGGTTCTGATACGCACTCGCTAATGTTCCAAGATGTGAAAGTACCTAAAGCAAATAGAATAGGAGAAGAAGGGTTCGGCTTTAAGTTTGCGATGCAAGTATTAAGTGGCGGTCGTATTGGTATTGCTGCACAAGCTTTGGGTATAGCAAGTGGTGCATACGAGAGAGCACTGCAATATTCAAAAGAAAGAAAAGCCTTTGGTACGGAAATCATGAACCACCAAGCAATCCAATTTAAACTTGCAGATATGGCTACAAAAATAGAGGCTGCAAGACTGTTTTGCTACAAAGCAGCTTACTTGAAAGATAAAGGTGAAGATTTTCTTCAAGCAGCAAGTATGGCAAAATTATTTGCATCTGAAACCGCTATGTGGGTAGCTACGGAAGCAGTACAAATACACGGTGGATATGGCTTTGTAAAAGAATATCACGTAGAGCGTATGATGCGCGATGCTAAGATAACTCAAATATACGAGGGAACTAGCGAAGTACAACGTATCGTTATTGCTAGAAGCATTTTGAAGGACTAATTGGCTGTGCCAGATTTATGATTTAGGACGGCTTTGCAGCCATATTTAGGATATAGGACATAAGATTTTAGACAATCGTGCCCTTAGATATTAAAAAAACGCATCCCTTTCAAGATGCGTTTTTTTAATGTATTTTTTTAAATCCTCTTACATCCTTCGTCATACGTCATAAATCAACCCTACCACTTCTTCTGCTACGTTTGCACTTAAAGCGACGCCCATTCCACCTAGCCTTGCCGCAACTATACTATTCGGAGATAATCGTTTTACTATGGGTTGTTTTTCATTACTTTTTCCCATCCCCATAATACCACTCCACTCATAATCTATGGCTACTTCTCTGCCAAAAATTTGCTCGTTCATAAAGCGTTTCAATTCTGCCAATACCGTATCATTTGGGACGAGGTCATACGAATTTTCGCCTTCCACATCCTTGTTACGTGCTCCTCCAAGTAATATTCTTTGGTCTATATCTCGCCAATAGTAATACCCGCTATCGTAAAAATGGGGTCCTTTGCATGGCAGATTTTCAATGCGTTCACTTACGATTACTTGCCCTCTACAAGGCACTATATCCTCATCAATTAATTTAGCGGTAAATGCATTAGTACAGAGAATCAGATTTTTAGTTTTTAGCCTAAAATCCTTGGTGGTTTGTACCAGTATATCGTAATCTCCGTCCCATTCCGTAACCTCTATTCCTCCATACAGCATTATGCCTAACTGCTGAGCGCACTGATAAACAGTTTCGTATAATTTACCCGTATTTAACTGACCTTCAAAAGCATTATGTATAGCCCCAATGGTATTGGGCAACGCATTATTACTACGGAAACTAAACACGTTATCGAGGCCTAATTCTGTGTATAGGATCGTATTTATTCCTTGCAGGCTATCTATGCCTTTGTGCAAATAGGCTTTGTTTTCCTTGGTAAAAATTTCAATGCTTCCTATATTTTCATATCCTATAGCGGCATCTCCAAACTTACTCCTTAGCTTTTGTAAACCATTGTACCTTTTACGGATGGTCGCGTATACATTTTCCATCGAATCGTGCTGTAAGTCATCCAGTATTTCGCTCACATTTGCAAAGCAACCAAATCCAGCATTACGGGTACTCGCACCTAATCCCCAGCTGTGCTTATCAATCACGACTACCTTAGCATTAGGCTTGGCTTCTTTGATACCAATCGCCGATTGTAGGCCTACAAGACCCATTCCCACAATAAGATAATCTATGTTTGCTAGTAAGTATTCCTTTTCCCAATAGGAGTAGTTCATACCGACGAAGGTAATTACATTCTCAGTGATTTAAGAGTATGCTCGTTAATAGTCACATTTCGATTGCAAGCTTGCAGACCTCCACTGCAACCAGTATTCCGTAAGTCCTTCTGGTGTTTTGTGAAAATAATACCGTAAGCCTTTAACCTTTGAAAAATGCGTTAATACTGTTTCAAGTTTTGGCGTATGTCCCCATCCGCCCCTATGGTCAAACGAAGTAAAAGCATCACATGAATCTTGCACTCGTAAGAAAGGAATAGTTATCGTGTACTCTACATCCCCTACCCCGTCCATGTCCTTAGTCACCATGGTAATATGTTCTAAATCCACCACTGTATAGTTTTGTGTTTTATATAATTCTTTCAACTTGTCTCCCACTACCAACGCCATCGTATTTGAAAATTGATGCGCCACATCCTCACCGTTTTTAAACTCTGGTCCTGAATACTTGCCATAACAACTCGTCTCAGAACAATCCCACACCCTATTGGTAGATGTTGGGGGATTTGCCCTGGATGAAGTTTGGCCACAGCTACAGCCACAGAGCAGAAGTATTCCCATTACATTTAAATTCATCTACCTACAAATATACTTTCAGAAGTGTCTCATTTAAGACGCATTAGGTTCGTTTTTCTATTTTGTCTTATTAATCCAAAAACACCATTGTGCACTTGCGATGCACCAGATAAAAAATAGAATTACATGGATAATCAATTTGACAATGGCTAATAGTTGGGCTTAACATAAAAAAAGCGGCGGCGAAGTCTGTTGGAGAGTCCTTATGTAAAAAAAACGGTTCAGTTGTAAAAAATAATCAGCGAAATGATTATTTACGATTTCTTTTTTCTATTTTTGGGATTCACAATTATAAAAACTCAAAATCATGAAACACAACACAACACAACACAACACAACACAACACAACACGTTCTAGTCTTTTCTTATTCCTAATTCTGTTATTGAATTCTTTTGTTCTCACAGCACAAGATGTAAATGGTCATATTATTATTAAAAACTGTTTTCAGGAGATCGACTTGCCACACTCAGGTAATATAGTCCTATACAATGACAATATTGAGTTAGATGCATTTAGTACTGTAAGTTTACCAGTTACTTTATCATTTAAGTTAATGGATGCTAACTTTAATGAAATAATGCAACCCATTCTCCCGCCACCTAACGAAACTGATTATTACTTCAATCTTGCTAGTGACGGATTTAATAAATACTATAATTCAAGCACAGAACGGTGGGAATTTCAAGGAAATAGAGGTCTAAACATAAATAAGAATACATTCAACTTCCCTTTGAATGTATCTTCAGTTATTATTTCGTTGAAATATTGGAATGAAGAGCTTCAAGAATTTTACACCGACTATGTACCTGTTACACTTTCTAATGATTTGAGTTCTAATATAAACCTTGCAGATAATTCAAGATGCCAAACTTTTGAATCGTACAGAGTCGATTTGGATATAGATTTAACTGGCTTTTGTGGCGGAGTAACTTCTAAGCTAAAAAGAATACCCGATGGCTTGCCACATGTAGCGTCAAGCGAAGACATAAACGTAGGTTGGGATGAAGACATCAG
>CAMDCQ010000190.1 GCA_945890595.1 Chitinophaga pinensis | reverse complement strand
AGTGGTGGTACAATAAACTATAGCTGTTGCTAAAACCCTCTGTGCTAAAAAGTTCCTCTTTGTATAACTCGCCATCTGGTCTGCGATGTTGTGTATGTCTTTTGGGCGGTATGCTTCCTAATTTATGGTAATGTGGCATCTTTGTTTTGTCCTTGTGTGGCAAAGATAGGATTATGCGCAGATATCGTATAGAGGATAACCATCATAATGTAATTTAGCATAAATACAGCCAACGGGTAGTCAAATAGGCTCTTTACAAAAACCGTTCTATTTTGTACATTTGCCACACCTTGAAAAAAATACTTTTTATAGTACTAGTAGGACTAGTTGCAGAGTCTATGCTTTTTACAAGCTGCAACATTTTTAGTACTAAATCGGTAAGCTTAGCTAACGATACCACGCTTAGTCTAGAAGCACGAGAATGGAGTAAAAAAATAGACCAAACACCTGATAATGCAGAGTATTATGTGTTTCGCGCTGAAGTACTCGTGAATGAAAAAAAATATGAACTGGCGATTAACGATTACCAAAAAGCCATAGAACTACAACCTGAAGTAGTATCGCATTACTACAAATTAGGAGATGTTCTTTTTGCGGCAAATAAAACCACATTAGCACTAGAGCAATACGTAAAAGCAGAAGAAGTAAATCCTAAGGATCAAGAAGCGATTTTTAAGCATGCACAATTTCTCTATTTCGTAAGGCAATTTGATAAATCAAAAATTAAATTTGGTAAACTATTGGCCGTGAACCCACAGCATGCTCAAGGTACTTTTTTTACGGCAATGCTCAACAAAGAACAAGGGGATACCGCCTCTGCCATCCAAAATTTTAAACAGACTATACTCTTGTTAGGCTCTGATTATAATAGCTCCATGCAACTAGCACAGCTGTATTTGGCGATGGGCAATGGCGTCAAGGGAATGCAATTCCTCGATAATGCCATTACCATAGATCCAAGTAGCGATGAGGCGCATTATGCACGCGGTTTAGAATATCAAAAGCGAGGTCAAGCAGGTAAGGCAATGGACGATTATCAACGTACTATCGATTTGAATGCCACACACTATTATGCCTATTATAACGCTGGCAATATTTTGGCCGAAGAAGAAAAATACAACGAAGCACTTAATCATTTTGAGATCTGCGTGAAGCTCAAAGAGGATTTTGCCAAAGGGTATAACAGAATTGGGCAATGTCTTGAACTACAAAAAAAGAATGAACTTGCTGTGCAAAATTATAAGCGTTGTTTGCAAATAGACCCTAATTTTGCACTAGCCAAAGAGGGGCTTACCCGATTAGGCCAAATGAAGTAATACAAAACATCCTAGGATAACACTATTTTGAATATAAATATAACATTGCCAGATGGTTCCGTACGTGAAGTAGCGAAAGGAAGCTCGGCGTTAGACATTGCAAAAAGCATTTCGGAAGGACTTGCACGCGTAATTATTAGTGCAAAAGTAAATGATGAGATATGGGACATTACACGTCCTATACACGAAGATGCCACGCTCAGCTTACTTAAGTTTGAAGATGTAGATGGAAAAAAAACGTTTTGGCACAGTAGTTCGCACTTGCTCGCAGAAGCATTAGAAGCTCTTTATCCAGGAGTTAAACTAGGTATTGGTCCCGCCATTGATGCCGGTTTCTATTATGACGTAGATTTCGGCGAGCACAGTTTCTCTTCTTCTGAATTTGAAAAAGTAGAAAAGAAAATGATGGAATTGGCCAAGACCGCCAGTCCTTTTGAGCGATCAGAAGTGTCTAAAGCAGATGCTATTGCTTATTTCACCGAAAAAGGTGACGAGTACAAACTAGACCTAATTTCGGGTTTGGAAGATGGTCAAATTACGTTTTACAAACAAGGAAATTTCACAGACTTATGTCGTGGGCCGCATATACCAGATACCTCATCTATTAAGGCGGTGAAACTACTAAACGTAGCTGCAGCATATTGGAGAGGAGATGAAAAGAATAAATCGCTTACACGTATATATGGTGTTTCGTTTCCCAAAGCGGGAATGCTTACCGAGCATTTAGAATTGCTGGAAGAAGCCAAACGCAGAGATCACAGAAAACTGGGTAAAGAGATGGAACTCTTTATGTTCAGTGAAAAAGTGGGAGCGGGCTTACCAATGTGGTTGCCCAAAGGTGCTGCATTGCGCGAGCGTTTAGAGAATTTTATGCGCCAAGCGCAAATTGAGCGTGGATATCACCAAGTAGTTACGCCCCATATTGGCAAAAAAGAATTATACGTTACTTCGGGCCATTACGAAAAATACGGCCAAGATTCTTTTCAACCTATTCGTACGCCAAACGAAGATGAAGAGTTTTTACTTAAACCTATGAATTGCCCGCATCATTGCGAGATTTTTAAGTTTAAACCTAAGAGCTACAGAGAGTTACCTTATCGTGTAGCAGAGTTTGGAACGGTTTATCGCTACGAGCAAAGTGGTGAATTAAATGGCCTAACCCGTGTGCGAGGTTTTACACAAGATGATGCCCATATTTTCTGTACACCAGACCAATTAAAAGCAGAGTTTGTAGACGTGATTGACCTCGTAATGCACGTGTTCAAAAAACTAGGTTTTGAGAAATTTACAGCTCAAATATCACTCAGAGATCCTGATAACAAAGAGAAATACATCGGAAGTGACGAAAATTGGGCGAAAGCAGAAGCCGCAATTATAGAAGCTACGGCAGAACGTGATATGGTAACGGTAACCGAATATGGTGAAGCGGCATTTTATGGCCCTAAGCTTGATTTTATGGTAAAAGATGCACTGGGCAGAAGCTGGCAACTAGGTACCATACAAGTAGATTATAACCTGCCAGAACGTTTTGACCTAGATTACATAGGACCTGATAATGAGAAGCATAGACCAGTAATGATACACCGGGCACCGTTTGGTAGCATGGAGCGATTTATTGGAATATTAATCGAACACACCGCAGGTAATTTCCCGTTGTGGTTAAGTCCAGAGCAAGTAGCTATTTTACCTATTTCTGAGAAGTATCACGATTACGCAGATAAAGTTTTAAAATATCTAAGAAAAAACGATATTCGCGGCCTTGTTGATGAAAGAGCCGAGAAAATTGGCCGAAAAATCCGCGATGCTTGGGCTACCAAAATTCCTGTTATGATAATAGTAGGAGAGGAAGAGTCTGATAATGAAGAGGTTTCGGTTAGAATTCAAGGCGATGGAGACGTAGGCAAGTTTAAGTTGCAGGATTTTGTAACTTATTTTAATACATTGTTAACAGAACAATAAACAGTATTTGAAGAAGAAAAAACCATTTAGGGGTAGAGTTAAAGATCCCCACAGAATTAATGAGTACATCATTGCTGATCCAGTTCGTCTGGTTGGTGACAATGTAGAACAAGGTGTATACCCGTTAGAAGAAGCATTAAAAATAGCGGAAACGCTAGAACTTGATCTAGTAGAGGTGTCTCCTAAAGCGGATCCTCCTGTTTGTAAAATAACGGATTACCGAAAATACCTGTACGACCAAAAGAAAAAAGCAAAAGAGCTTAAAGCTACAGCCGTAAAAACAGATATTAAAGAAATACGTTTCGGCCCAAACACGGACGAACATGACGTTAATTTTAAGCTGAAACATGCTGAGAAATTTATCGAAGAAGGACACAAAGTGAGAGCTTATGTATTCTTCAGAGGTAGAACCATTATATACAAAGAACGCGGAGAGTTACTACTACTACAGTTTGCTGAAAAGCTAAATGAAGTGGCCAAGCTTGAGCAATTGCCTAAGATGGAAGGCAAAAAAATGATTATAGTTTTAGCACCAAAATAAATTTTAAAAGAGAGAAACAGATGCCAAAAATGAAAACCAACTCCAGTGCAAAGAAGAGATTCAGAATCACGGGAACAGGTAAAATCAAAAGAAAGCACGCTTTTAAGCGTCACATCTTAACAAAGAAGTCTAAGAAAAGAAAACTTGCTCTTAGACACAGCGGTTTAGTCCACCAAGCGGATTTAAGCAACGTTAAATTCTTATTAAGAATTGGAAAGTAAACGTTCTACAGGATAGAACATTGTACCATTATTCAGGCCTAATAAAGTGAGCGACATAAACATGTTATTCCGCCTAGTTTAAAAAGAAAAAAAGAAAAATGCCAAGA
>CAMDCQ010000189.1 GCA_945890595.1 Chitinophaga pinensis | reverse complement strand
GTAGATATTTCCACAAAAGCATTCCCTAGTAAAAAAACAAGATCATTCTCTGCCAGCGTAGGTTATAATCCTACCATGCATTTGAATAAAGATTATATAACCTATAAAGGTAGTTCAACAGATTTTTTAGCGTTTGATAATGGAGATCGTGCGTTGCCGATAAGCCGTTCGTTAGACTTAACCAAAAATCAATACGACCCCACTGCTAATAATCCTGAACTGACTACTATAACAAAAAAATTTAGCAATAATTTAGCTACCGAGCGAAAATTAAATGCACCCAATACTTCACTCTCTTTCAGTCAAGGGGATCAATTCAATAAAAAAAATGGGAATACGCTTGGGTATAACTTAGCCTTGAATTACAGTTTGCAAACAGAATACTACGAGGAAGCCATTTTTAGCTCGTATGTAAAACCTCAGGAAATTGTACAAAACGAATTATTGCGCGATGTAGATCTAAAAGGAAACATGGGCAATAGCACTGCGGCTTGGAGTATTTTAGCCGGTGGTGCATATAAAAAAGGAAATAGTAAATACTCGCTTAGTGGGTTTAGAACTCAAAATGCAGAATCTCGAGCGGCCTTTTTAAGACAAGAGGATTACAGAGAAAATCCGAATGTGCAATTCAGAAGTAACGTGGAATATACCCAACGAAGTGTAACTAATTTTATGCTGAGTGGTAAGCACGTTTTAGATAGTGGGAAATGGCAACTAGATTGGAAACTTTCTCCTACTTTTAGTTCTATAGATGAACCTGATATGCGTTTAACCGCTTTTGAGCTAACAGATGATGCCAATCCTAAATATGCCATAAATGAAGCAGTGGGAGCGGGAATTACACGTTCATATAGAAATTTACAAGAACAAAATTACAATGCCAGAATTGATCTTGAAAAAACCATGAAGATTACGCCAAAGCGTGTGGCTAAACTTAAATTTGGATTACTTGAAACATACAAAGCAAGAGACTACAGCATCCTAGATTACCGTATCAGAATTCAGTCGGAGGGTAAATTTTCTTGGACTGGAGATCCTAATGAAATTTTGGCAGATGAAAATATCTGGACACCAGCTCCTTTAGGTGTCGAAGACAGTGGATCTTACATAAATGGACAGCGTCAGCTCTCTAACACCTACAGCGCTACTCAAAATGTAGCCGCGGCCTATATCATGCATGAATATCCATTCTCAGAGAGATTGAATATGATTTATGGTGCACGTTTGGAGCAAACTAGAAATCACTATACAGGTCAAAATCAAGATGGAGTTCGATTAAGAGATTCGTTGTTACTGAATAAAACAAGTATTCTTCCATCAGTAAATTTGATTTATAAGGTAACACCAAAAACCAATGCACGTTTTACGTATGCCAGAACGGTAGCGCGTCCCTCTTTCAAAGAAATATCAAATGCAGAAATAGTCGATCGAATCTCTGGACGTACGTTCTTAGGGAATGATACCCTTACGCAAACCTCTATCGATAATCTTGATTTGAGATACGAGTCGTTCTTAAAAGGAGGACAATTACTTTCGGTAAGTCCTTTCTATAAACGATTTACAGATCCGATAGAATTGGTAGCCTACAACAGTCAAAATCCGAATAACTTTCAACCTAGAAATGTGGGAACGGCTGATGTATACGGTGTGGAGCTAGAAGCTAAATTGTTGTTAGATAAATTGAGTGATACCAATGCAATAACTACTTTTGGTAGTAATGTTACCCTAGTGAAATCAAGTGTAGAAATGACGGTTGCAGAAAGACTAGGTAGAATATCAGCAGCAAGAGTAGGAGAGGTGATAGGAACTAATAGAGACATGGTAGGTCAATCGCCATATATCGTAAATGCCTATATCAACTACACTAATCTTAAAAGCAAGTGGGATGCGACAATTACCTACAATGTACAAGGGCCGAGATTAACTGTCGTAGGTGTTGCTCGTAATCCTGATGTATACGAAATGCCATTTCATAGTCTTAACTTTAAGGCAAGTAAAGCTAGTGGCAAAAATGACCAGTGGAAGTGGAGTCTTACTGCTAATAATATTATGGGCGGTGAGCGCTATTTTGAATATGTATCTTATGGCGCAGAAAATCAATTATTCTCGTCACTTAAACCCATGAGAACCTTCACCATAGGAGTAAGTTACACTTTGTAAGATTGTAAGATTTTAAGAAAAAAGGTCGCATTAGAGCGACCTTTTTTTGGTTAAAAATAAGATAGACTGATGGTAGATAATACGTTTGCTTTCATTGTTTTTTCCTTGGTTCCAGCCAAAAGTGCCATGTTCGGTTGAGTCACTAAATCCGTTTATCTAGTATGAAGTGTGACTATTCATTTCTTAAAAAGGTGACCATGAGGAAGTCTAAGATTTTCAAATAAAACTGTTTACAATTTAGTAAAATACGGGAAAGCTTTAGTTGTCTATTGCTTGTCTATTTAGTAATACATATTTTTTAGTTACATAACTTCATGTGTGCTCATTTGCACGGTAACATAAATATTAATTATATGCACTTAAAAAAATTACCTATTATTTTATGCTTGCTAGGATTTTTCACTAGTAAAGCTCAGATTAAATTTAATCCAGAAATTAAAGTGGATCACCTCACAGACACTTTAATGTATCCTGGAGGACCCCTTAAGTACCAAATTCTTTTTAAGGGCGGTTTTGACCAAGTTCAAACAGCGGCTACTTATGGAAATCCTGCAGGAACAGCAATTAGTAAATCTTGGAACGATTTTATTGGTTTTACGCCGGATGCATCAGGAGAAAGTCTTGGATGGATATCTGTAAACCACGAAATGGTTGTAGCCGATGATAAGATTGGTGACGGTGGAGGAATGACTGTTTTTCGAGTAAAAAGAGATCCTAACACAGATACACTTATTTTGGTAGATCAAACCTTGGAAGACGGAAGAACTGGGACTTATTTCAACGTAGATTTTGTAAATAACACAGGAGAAACAGGGATGAATTGCGGTGGTATTACATCTCAGGCAGATGGAAGAATATGGACTGCGGAAGAATGGTGGAGATACAGCAATGATGATTTAGCGGATAGAGATAAAAGTGATTTTATCATAGGCCAAGGTACTGTGAATGGACAATCTGCACCTGCAGGTTTTCCTGGATTCAACGGAGAGCAAATTCAGAAATATCAGAATCAAAATTACATGACAGAGATTGATCCCCGACAAGCCAAGGCAATTCGTAAGCAATATAACTGGGGTCGTCAAGCGTTCGAAGGCGGTGTAATATTAGAAGATAATAAAACAGTATACCTCGGAGTGGACAACACACCTGGATTTTTCTCTAAATTTATTGCTGACGTACCTGGGGATTTTACAAAAGGTAAAACATACGTATATCGCCACAATGATGACCAATTGAGATTGAATCATTTCTCAACTGCTACAGGTACTTTTGCAGAGATATCTGCATTTGATGAGGTAAACAACAGAATATATTCAACTAGCTCAAATCCTTATGGAGTTAGTGTATTTAGTTTTAATGAAGGTATCGTGTCTAAAATTGGTTTTATAGACCTAAGTAGTTATGGAGTAGCACCAAACTCAGTAGCTGTGTATAACGGCATTTTAGCAGTTGCTCAAGCAGATTCTATAAAAACAGATAAAGGTTCTATTTTATTTTATGATAAAGATTACAAACTATTGAATAAAATCACAGTGGGTGCGTTGCCTGATATGGTAACTTTTTCTCCTAACGGTAATTATGTGCTGGTAGCAAATGAAGGCGAACCAAATGATAACTATTCTATAGATACAGAAGGATCCATATCTGTAATTAATTTGGTAAATGGTATTGCAAATGCAACCGTTTCTACAGCTACATTCAGCGGAGTTTCTATACCTTCAGGAGTTCGAGTGTTTGGTAGATCCAAAGTCGTAGCATCTGATTTGTTTTTTTCTGAGTATGCTGAAGGAACTTCAAATAACAAGTACCTTGAAATTTATAATGGAACCAACTCTATAATTGACTTAACCTCTTATGCATTACCAAATGTAGGTAATGCACCAACAGTTGCTGGTGACTATGAATTTTGGAATTCATTTCCAGCAGGTGCTACCATTGGTGCTGGCAAAACATACATAATTGCTCATCCTAGTGCAGACGCAAGTATATTGGCAAAAGCTAATC
>CAMDCQ010000188.1 GCA_945890595.1 Chitinophaga pinensis | reverse complement strand
AACTTTTCCCTTCCCAACTTGCTCCTGCTATGTAAGGGTTGGGATATGCAAATGGTTCATTTACACTTAAGTTCTTATTAGCTGGCTTCCCAGCGTATGCTCTATAATTATTCGCAAGCGGGCTACTTTCTAAACTCTCTAGGTTACTTGCCGCGTTTCCTCTATCAAAAGCGGTTACCGATATCGCGTATTGCCAACCGTTTAACACATTATTAATGGTGTATTTATACCAATATTCGGTATCATCTCCTTCAAACTTAAAAGGTTGATCTAGTCTTACTGCGCCAAATCCTGTCTCGTAATTATAGCCATTAGCAGCTATATCATATTCCGCTATTTTCACCAAGTCGCGTTGTAAGTTAGGAACAGTGCTTACATCAAAACCTAACTTAGTCATATATACTCTGTATCCTTCAAAATCCATGGTTTGACTTATAGGGTCAATACTAGATTCTGCATTTTGTGCCCAATAAATATCGATTTTATTTTCAGACGTTACTACCTTAGTTTCTGGAATCTCTGGTGGAGCAGGAAGTATGAAGCGCGTAAGTTTTCCATTGCCGTCTAAATCTTCACCAGCATCTAAAAGGCCATTTGCATTAACATCTTCTCCATTATAAGCAGTTTGCGCCCAAGAAGCATTGGCCAAGAAAATACTTTGTTGTTGTAAATTATTGGCACTATTGGGATTGCCATCTTGTTTCTTTCTGCCAAAAATAAAGGCATAACTAACCTTTATCTTGTCTCCTGGTTTGAAATCTCTAAATGGACCAACGGAAACTAAATCTGAACGGTTACCTGCTTCATTCAACTGCTGCTGATAACTTTTAGTTCCACAACTTGAATTAGTAGTGTTATTCTGATCCCAACAAGGGTGCTGGTTTAATCCTCGGGTTAATTTTTGATAGCGCGTGTTGTCGTTGGTAGGTTGGAAGTATATAGGATCTGTGGTACTGTTAAACTGCCAAGCGTTGTAATTAGCCTTAAATGAAGATGCATTATTAGGATGATGAAAGCCATTTTTATCTTCTGCACCTAAAAATTTTTGCCCCACATAGCTATCTGTAAAACCAACATCCCCCGCATTATCGTAACAGTAGGCCATTTGTATGCTATCCAAATAACCGTTACCTCCTTTATTATAGAAAGAGGCCCCGCCACTTCCCGCAGGAGTAATATTGATGTTTCGAACAACGGTATTAGCCCAAAGCCCAAAAAAGGCACTGTCTATGGTGTTCGTACCGATATTTTCCAGTTCATAATCTAAAATAACAAAAAAATCACTGAAGCTGTAATTCCAATTATATGACTTTGCGGTTATTTGAACAAAAAGAGGATCGAGATGTGCTCCTATTTGAGTATTCGTACCTGGCACTTTTACATTTTTATCAGAAAATGTGGCTACAAAATCTTGATGAGAAACCGCAGATGTATTGTAATAGGGACTATTTCGAAGTGATGAGATTTCTTTGAGTGTAGCTCCTGGTTCCGGATAAAACTCAAATCCGGCAGAACCCGTACTGTAGCCTTGGGGAGCATCTACTGCTGCCGTGCTCACTGCCACGGTAGATCCATTTATTAATCCGCCAAACCAAAGGCCACTTTCAAACAAATGTTCTACGCCGCTTCCTGCGGGATATTCTCCAGAAGGGTTACCCGAACCATCGCGATATCCTCGAAATGCATTGCCAAACGTACCTGAGTTGGACACATTTAGACGTACATTAGAGGCCGTGGTAGTTTTCTCACTAAAGGTTTGCGCAGATACACAAAACGAAAACAAGAGGGAAACTATAAAAGCACTTAACTTCATGTATTAAAGTTGCAAATATAAGAGGTGAACTGTAGTCTCGTGTAACCCTATCATTAAACTTTAGGCTTGGGTTTTGTCACAAAAACTGATTTAATATAATTGGGCTCATAATACGCCACACTTTCTAGCTCACCCGCTTCCCATTTTTTAAGGGCTTCAGGAAGTAAATTTCGAGCATAAATACCTGTATGTGAATTAATTAAAATGTTTTCGGGATTAAATTCTTGAACCCATTTTAAGGCTCCAGATCCACAAGCAATTGTCTCTCCATGGGTATAATCACCAGCTAGTTGAGCATCGATTGTGATAAACTGTTCATCAGCAATAGAATTTAGTTTTTTGTCAAATACACCCAAATAGGCATCCATTCTGCGTGCATCTATCAATGAGATAAAACGATCCGCTTTAGGAAATTCTAATTGAGCTGAAGCTGCAAAAGCGGCTAATGTAGAGCATGCAATAAGTGGTAAATCCGATCCGAAACAAAGGCCTTTGGCCAAACTGCACCCAATACGCAATCCGGTATAAGAACCAGGGCCTCCACCAATAACAATTGCATCGAGTGCAGCTATTTTTATCCCACTTTCTTTTAAAACCTCATTTACAAACTGTGCTAAATAAATAGAATGCGAATTGGGTTCTTCAATAGATTTTTCAGCCATAATCTGGTTGCCATTAGACACCGCAGCTGAGCAAATATCCCCAGAAGATTCTATTAAAATAAATTTGGGCACTTCAGGAATTAATTAGCTGGTTTCTAGTGATTTCACTCTTTTAAACGCCCAAGATTTTTTAAAAGGAACTTGCCATCTTGTACGTAATTCCGAAAGCACTCCCAGCGTATTATCTAGAAAAGTGGAATTAGCATGAATAATACCCACTCGAAATGCTTGTGTTAACTCCGGAAGCTGCACTAAGCGAATCTTA
The DNA here is from genome assembly GCA_945890595.1 of Chitinophaga pinensis. GTDB lineage: Bacteria > Bacteroidota > Bacteroidia > NS11-12g > UBA9320 > UBA9320. The sequence continues at coordinate 1,475 of CAMDCQ010000188.1, read as the reverse complement.
TCGTCTTCTAAAAAGGTGAGATTCATTCTGTTAAAAAGATCCAAGTTCATTTCGTTATCAATTTGTCTGAACATAGCAGAAGTCTGATCTATGCTGCACCCCGATGCTGCTTCTATCTCCTCATCTACCCCTAATACCAAGAGTTGGTTGTGAAAAATAGCAAATTCAGCTGTAAGTTGATTACCATGAGCTGCCCAGTTTTTGCAAAATACAGAAAGTCTTTCTTCTATGAGTGATGATTCTGCTGAGGTAAGGGGTCTATTGGCTACATAAATCCATATTCGTCCATTTCCGGTAAGTGTTGGGAACATACTGCGAAGATAAAGGGAAACCTATTCAACTAGCAAATGAAACACGATGCAGATAATTTATACCACAATTGGCAGAGCTTACCCCAAAATCTATCAGCAAGCTGCTCAAGACCGCAAACTTCACAAATTTCACCGTTTCATTAAATGGTCAGTGCTACCGCGTAAATTACAACAAAACCTATCTGTGCGTATTCTCCTGTATTATTTTTTGGTGTAAGTAATTCTGATATTTCTTTTTGTTTTCAAATACGTACGTATATTCGACTCGATTGTAACACACTTTTTTAATCATAAAATGACCAAAACCAACTATCCAGCGCTGTATACGTTAATTACCGTATTTTTCTTTTGGGGCTTTATTGCTGCAGGAAATAGCATATTTATTCCCTTTTGTAAATCGTACTTCTCGTTAGACCAATTTCAGTCGCAGCTTGTAGACTTTGCTTTTTACACCGCATACTATTTAGGTGCTCTTGTACTATTTGCTTTTGGGACCTTAGGAGGTACTGACATCGTAGGTAAGTGGGGTTATAAAAAAAGTATCGTGTACGGATTACTTTTTTCAGCACTTGGCGCCGGGGCTATGATTGTAGCAGTGGAGGCTAATTTATATGCCGGAATGCTAGTAGGGCTATTTATTGTAGCATTGGGCTTTTCACTACAACAAACAGCAGCTAATCCGTTTGCCATCTTACTTGGTGACCCAAAAACTGGCGCAAGCCGTGTTAATTTAGGGGGTGGAATAAATTCTTTGGGAACCACGATTGGCCCAATAGTAGTTGCATTAGCCTTATTTGGCTCTGCAGTAAGTATTACGGACGAACAAATAAAAATGCTTGAACTCAGTAAGGTTATTTACTTATACATGGGAGTTGGATTATTATTTATTCTGGCGGCAGGACTTTTCTTTTTCTCCAAAAAAGTACCTGATGGTATTACAACCGAGCCTGTAGAAAAAGCAAACAAAGCGCTTATCACGTTGACCGTTATGACTGCATTATTGGCCATTATGTTTGTGCCCGTATTTAGCAGTTATAAAAGTGCTGAAGCTGCGGAAATATTAACCTTAGGGAATGAAATAGTTGAACTAAACGCGGCAAATCCAGAAACCATTAATCTTGATTTAATTTCATCCAAACAGACCAAATTGGCAGAAATAAGTGA
>CAMDCQ010000187.1 GCA_945890595.1 Chitinophaga pinensis | reverse complement strand
TTCTATCTGGCGATGTAGTGGTTTTGCCATACATGTGGATGTATACTCCTTCTATGGCAAGTACTTGGTTTAGGTTTGCCAGTCGGTAGGCTCCATTTACGTCTTGTGGTCCTACTATATTGCAAGTAGCTGCCGGCTTTACTAGAGCGGTGCTACCGAGCGGTTGTCCGAGCAAGATCCTATTCAGTTGCTCATACTGCGAGGTGTAGGAGCTTTCTATGGTGTGGTGTCCGCTGTTGTGTGGTCGTGGTGCTATTTCATTCACATACACACCGCCATTAGCTTCTACAAAGAGCTCTACGGCAAATAGTCCAGGACTGTCAAATCCTTTTACGGCTTGCAGAGCAAGTGACTCGCACGCTGTGTTGGTTTCTTCACTCAGGCTGCTGGGTGCTATGAGGTAGTCCATTAGGTTACTTCGTGGGTCAAAAACCATCTCACACGGCGGATATGTAGTGGTACTTCCGTCTTGTGCTACGGCTACTATCACCGATATTTCTGTTGCATTGTTGGCTAGTTTCTCTATGACATAACCATGCTTACTTTTCAGGCTTTCATCTTTTGCAGCTAGCAACGCAGCAAATTTTTCTTTGGTAAGCAATTGCACCCCTTTGCCATCATAGCCACCTTTTCGGTGTTTAAGTACAAAATTATCTTCTGGCCAAGCAGCTACTTTATCAGCTAGGTTTTCTATACTAGCAATGGAAAAGTCTAGCGCAGCCACACCATTATCGGCATAGTATTCCTTTTGTAGTCCTTTGTCTTGTATGATAGTAAGCACCGACGGTTTTGGAATTACAGGAGTTCCAGATTGTTCCAGGGCGAGAAGAGCTTCAACGTTCACGTGTTCAATTTCGTAGGTAACAACGTCGCTTAAGCTACCTAACTCTTTGATTTTAATTTCATCTTGAAGTGAGCCAATCACCTGGTTTTTACACACCAAAGAAGCAGGGCATTCATAGTTGGTTTCTAAAAACACGTAAGAAGTATTCGTTGGAGAGCCTGCTTCAAACAACATTTTACCCAGTTGTCCGCCACCTAAAACGCCGATTGTTTTTCCCATATTAAGATTTGTTAAGCGCAAATGTCAAAAATTAATTGGACTACGCTTATTATCTATCTAAATTTGTTGTGCAAATAGCGCATTTTAGCATAAAAAATCATGGCAAGAGTAGTAGTAGGATTATCAGGCGGGGTAGATTCATCGGTAGCTGCTTATTTATTGCAACAACAAGGTCATGAAGTAATAGGTATCTTTATGAAAAACTGGCACGATACCGATGTTACTATAAGTGACGAGTGCCCGTGGGAAGAAGATAGTAAAGATGCACTTTTGGTAGCAGACAAACTGGGAATACCTTTCCATACCGTAGATTTGAGCGAAGAATATTACGAGCGTATAGTGTCGTATATGTTCAAAGAATACAAGAGTGGCCGCACGCCAAACCCAGACGTACTCTGTAACAGAGAGATTAAATTTGACAGTTTTTTGAAGCACGCTGTAAAATTAGGTGCCGAATATGTGGCAACGGGTCATTACTGCAGAAAGGCCGAGAGCGATACGGGGTATGAGTTACTCGCGGGCAAGGATGACAATAAAGATCAAAGCTATTTCTTATGCCAAATAAATCAGGAACAATTGGCAAAAGCATTGTTTCCTATTGGAGAATTAGAAAAAAGTGAGGTACGCAGAATTGCTAAGGAACAAAATTTAATTACTGCCGAAAAACGAGATAGTCAAGGACTTTGTTTCATAGGAAAAGTAAAATTACCTGATTTTTTGAAACAGCAACTTAACGAAAAGAAAGGAAATGTGATTGAAATCGCTCGAGACTGGACCGGTTTTGCGAATGAGTTAAAACCCATTGAAGTATATCACTTTGCAGAATCGGATGGTAAAAAAATAGGGGAGCATAATGGCGCACATTTTTACACCATTGGTCAGCGAAAAGGATTGAACATAGGCGGCCATGTTAATCCATTATTTATTATTCAAATTAATACAGAAACGAATACGGTGTATGTGGGCGAGGGAGAAGACCACAAAGGTTTGCACAGACCTGGGCTACTCATAAAAAACGAGGATATTCATTGGCTAAAAAAAGTAGACGAGCTTACCATAGGCGAGTCGAAAAGATATGAGATACGTATTCGGTATCGTCAGCCGCTGTCTGGAGCCAAGCTTATCCAAACAGAAAATGGCTTAGAGATGCATTTTGATGCACTAAAGTCTGCTGTGGCCAAAGGACAGTTTGCAGCGTGGTATGATGGAGATGTGCTGGTAGGTAGCGGGGTGATTAGTTAAGAACTAAAAAAAGGGACTGGATTTTTTGAAAAACTTCAAAAAATGATAGGATTTGGCCTCCGTTTCGTCACGAACTTCCAACGTTCTTTCCGCAGAGGCGGACGTCATTACCGACAAGTCTGGAATTTAAGGCCTGTTCTTATACGCATTGGTTGAGCCGGAAATGTAATCGGTGTAAATTTTTCAATTAATAACCAGTCCCTTACTTCAAAGGAACATTATTATTGTCAGATTTGTTTTATAAACTTGCAACAATTTGAATCCAAATTGATAAGTATAATTATGCCAGTAAAAAATGCTGGTACATACCTAAAACCTTGCCTTGATTCTATCTTAGCTCAGACCTATACGAACTGGGAATTGATTGCGGTAAATGACGGAAGCACGGATGGTTCTGCAGAAGTCCTCTCTAAATACGCTAATGAAAACAGCAATATTCACGTAGTAGATAGTGAGGGAAAAGGTATAGTAGCTGCCTTACGAAAAGGGTATGGCTTATCTAGCGGAGAGTGGATACATAGAATGGACTCCGATGATTTAATGCCTGCTGAAAAATTACAATTATTAATAAATATAGCAACCTTGGGAACTGTTGTCACGGGGAAGGTGTCTTATTTCTGCGATGAGTATACCTTAGGTGAAGGTTTTCTGAAGTACGCCGACTGGTTGAATGAAATCATGGAAAGTGGAGATTTTTGGAGAGATGTATATAAAGAGTGTCCTATACCTTCTTCTGCATGGTTGATGCACCGATCAGATTTTGAGAGAATTGGAGGTTTTGAATCTGACTTAATGCCCGAAGATTACGATTTGAGTTTCCGTATTATGGAATACAATCTCAAGGTGGTCCGGGTGCCACACGTAGTGCATCATTGGAGGGATAGCGCTACACGTACATCCAGAAACGAAAAGCACTATTTTCCCATAGCTTACATTCCTCTGAAACTGCGTTACTTTCTAAAAATAGCGCACGATTCTTCTAAATGTTTAGTGCTTTTGGGTGCAGGGATAAAAGGAAAGAAAATGGCAAAAGAGCTTTTGGAAAAAGAAATATCCTTTAAATGGTATACCAATAATCCAAATAAAGTAGGACATGATATTTACGGTATAAAATTAGAGGATGAACAACAAATAGATTTTGACAGTAGCCAGTTGATTATAGCTATCTCTTCACCTGAAGATCAGTTGGTTATACGAAATAGACTTAACGAATTACAAAAAACAAACAACCAGGATTATTACTGGTTGTTTTAGGAAATGCCTTACTCTACTTCTTCGTAATCTACATACTCGCCACCATGCTTATCGTTTTTCTTAGTGGTTTTTTGAGAATTATTAACCGTAGTTTGTTGTTTTTGTGAATCGTTTTGTCGCACAAGGTTAGAAATGCGAGAAATTCTTTTCACCACCCAGTATATGATTAATCCTAGAAAAAGATACTTCACTATCTACTCAAATACATTGATTTTTGCTTGTATAACTCTCTAAATACAGGGTCTTTTGTGTCTTTTACAAAAAGGATGGCTTCACCGGTAGATTTCATCTCTGGCCCTAGTTCTTTATTTACATTTGGGAATTTGTTAAAGGAGAACACGGGCTGTTTAATCGCATAACCTTCAAGATTAGGTGTAACATCAAAATCTTTTAGTTTCATATCGCCAATCATAATTTTAGTAGCGATATTAACGTATGGAACCTTATGTGCTTTGCAAATAAACGGAACTGTTCTACTTGCTCTTGGGTTTGCTTCTATCACATATACTTCTTCATCTTTTACGGCAAATTGTATGTTAAGCAAGCCCCTTACATCCATTGCAAAAGCTATTTTTTTGGTGTATTCTTCCATTTTAGCTTGTACATTGGCTGATAAGCTAAACGGAGGCAATACCGCTGAAGAATCTCCTGAGTGAATTCCGGCTGGTTCAATATGCTCCATCAT